>JAGQSL010000406.1 GCA_020439525.1 Acidimicrobiales bacterium
TGTCACCGACTCACGCGGCAGTCCCGACCGGCCCGACCGGGGGAGGATCCTGCGGCGTCGAGCCCCTCGGTCTCATCTCCGGTAGACGGCGAACACCCGGTCGGGCCATCCAGCGTCGTAGGCGACGAGGGCGCAGCCTCCTGCATCGCAATCGATGGTCGAACCGTCGCCAAGGATGAGCTGCTTCGGCATGGTGACCTTGGCCGTGAAGCTCGGCTCTTCCGCCGTGAGGGCCTCGCGGAGGTCGGTACCGCACCTCCGTGAAGCGTCGGTCTTCGGGTTGAAGCCATCGTCCGCGGCGCAGATCGTCAACTCGATCGCTTCGCCCGGGGTGTATCCGGAGACCACCACCTCGTCTTCGGACTCGCCAGGTCCGATGGTCATCTTGGCGCGACCGGCGGCTTGGCGGTGATCGAGGTACGTCTGCCCATCGACCACGACATCGGCGACTTGCTCGTCGGTGAGCGTGAGCGGCGTCGCCACCTGGCGGCCGCCCGGCCCGACATCAGGGGTGCGGGCGGTCCACCCAGCTGCGGTCTTGTCGAAGAGGTACGTGTCGACGGGGGCGTAGTCGCTCTCGGGAGCGTCCTGCGACAGGAAGATCAGGTACGTGTGCCCCTCCTCCATCGCGAAGGTCGGGTCCGCGGTGCGGATCGTGACAGCGGGCGGCGGATCGCCAGCGAACGTTCGCTCGACGTTGAGCGTCGTCACCGGGTAGTCCACGTCGAACTCGCCGGGCGCTGAGCGGATCGTGCTGACCGTGCCGGAGACGACGACTCCCTTGGTCGCATGCACCACCGCTGCGGCGTACACCGCTCCGTCGATGGTGCCGGCGCCCGGAGCCTGGGGGAGAGATCTGTTGGCGCCGACGGGCAGCTCGATGCCTGGTGATGGGCCGGAAGGTAGAGCGTCGACGGCGGTTCTGGGCGACCCAGCCGGAGAGGGACTGCTACCGGTGCAGCCGGTCATCAGCCCGAGGGACACGGCAAGCGCTGCTGCCAGGGGCGTGCGGTTCACCTGACCCACCCAACCCCTGGTCCGACGGTGGACGGGTACCCGCTGCTTGTGCCCTGCGCGTTGCTGAACGACCGGACCTCGAGCTCGCCGCATCCGGGAGGGTTCTCGACGACCGGCCAGGGCGACTGGATCGTCGGACCCTGACGGGCGGTGCGGTCCCCGGCGTTGCCCCCGCCGAGGGCTGCGAGGTTGCGGTTGCCATCGGCGCCACCGCCCGTTTCCTGGTTCAGACGTTGCGCAGCCCTCGAATCCGGCCTGAACACGGCGTCGTCCTTCCGGCGGTCATCTCGATCCGAAGGTCAGCCAACCCGCCCCGCTCGGGGTAGCCGCAAAGACGAATCGTATAGCGAGTCGTGGGAGGGGTCAACGGCCCCTTCCCTCGGCCTCGGCGATCGGCGCCGCGAAGCGCCCGGTGGTCGTGGCGGGCCGGACGCTCGATCGGCACGCGACCAACCGTGACCGACGATCCGGCGCCCGACGAGCGCGACCCGGACCCGTCGCGCCGAGCGCTCAGGCGCCCGGCGGGAAGTACGAGATGCTGCTCTGGGTGGAGCGCAGGCGATCCACCACCGCGGTGAACTGCGAGCTCGGGGCGATGCGGATCTGGTTGCGGTAGTAGCAGCCGGGATAGAAGTTCACGAACTGCACGTCGAGGGTGCCCTCGCCGCGCATCGCGGTCCCGTTGGGGGCGGTGCCCGAGAAGGTGATGTCCTGACGCCAGTAGTTGGCGCCGTACTCGGACGCCGGCAGCTGCCGGGGCGTGGAGGCGCTGAGCGTTCGCCAGTTCGAGAACCCCGTCAGGTCGCGCACGTTGGCGCGCATCCCGTTGTAGAAGTTCGTCGCCGACTGCTTCTGCGTCGATCCCGAGGCGCAGCTGATCGGGGCGAACGCCAGCCCGACGTACTGGGAGCCGATGGCGTCGGTGATGTCGATGCCGTTCGTCGAGTAGCTGGCCAGCCAGTCACGCGGGGCGAACCACGAGAACAGCACCGGGTTGCCCGACGTGTGCTTGACGAAGTCGGACGGGACGCAGGCGCTGGCCACGAGCACCAGCACGGCGGCCATGCTGGCGGCGAGGCCGGTGCGGAGCCCTCGTCGGCGTGCCCGCGTCGGGCTCGCCGGTGCCATCAGGTCGTTCGCGTCGCTCATCGTGGCCCTCCATCCGTTGCGCGATCAGCGCCGACGGTAGGGAGGGGTCGGTAGCAGCCCGGTAGCAGGGAGCAGCTCAGGGTGCGGCGACGAGCTCCAGGCCGGACGTGGCGAGCGCCTCGAGGCGTGCGGTACCGAGGCGTCGGCCGATCGAGCGGGCCCGGGCGAAGCTGGCGCGCGCCGCGTCGGGATCGTCGAGCGCCGCCTCCGCTCGGCCGGCGACGAGGTCGATCGACCCCAGCGTGGTGGTGCCCACCCAGCTGAGCCTCCCGCGCAGGTGGTCGAGCAACGGCAGGTCTCGGGCGATCCGGTCGCGGTCCCCGGTGGCGACCGTGGCCTCGACCACGAGGAGGGCGGCGCCGCTGCGCGTGTAGTCGTCGGGGACGCCCGCATGGCCGTCGGCCGCCAAGGCGTCGCCCAGCTGTCGGACGCGGTCGAGGTCGCCGGCGGCGGCCGCCGTCGCCATCGCCACGGCCCGCCAGCCCTTCACGTCCGGTTGGTCGCGGAGCAGCCGGTCCACCTCCTCGGCCAGCTCCGCCATCCGGCGCTGGGCGCGCCGCAGCGCCACCAGCTGGACCCCGTAGGCGGCGATCCGGCGGGAGAGCGCGATGCCCTCGATGGCGAGCGACTCCTCGGCTGCCGCCTCCGCCGCCGCCAGGTCGCCATCGAGCTGGTGGACGCAGGCGGCGTTGTAGGCGACGGTCCAGCGATGGCCGGGATCGCCCATCTGCTGGGCGAGCCGAGCCATCTCGGCGTGGGTGGCGCGGAACCCGGGGTCGCCGCGCTGGACCTGGACGCTGAAGCGCTGGTGCAGGCCCGAGAACCGGGCGGCCCCGTCGGGGGCGATCGCCACCAGCTCCTCGGCGATCTCGGCTCGGCGATCGAGCTGATCGGGGTGCGCGAGCCCGAGGTACGCATAGGGGAGGACGCGGGGCAGCACCTCGGGGGCGGCGTCGCGGGCGATCCTCTCCGCCTGGTCGAACAGCTCGCGGCAGCGCCGCGGGTCGGGGTCGAGCGAGTGGAGGAGGCTGGCGGTCGCGGCGAGCTCGGCGGCGATGTCGGCGCGCACGTCGCCGCTGAGCACGCGGTCGATGCGCTCGGCCAGGTCCGGTTCCGCCGGCCCGGCATCGGTGCTCAACCCCAGACGGCAGAGGCACAGCAGGGCTCGCCCGGCTCGGTCGAGGTCGCCGTCGGCCTCGGCCCGCGCGGCAGCGTCCAACAGGATCGCCCTCGCCGCCGGGTCGCCGGCGAGGTGCAGGGCCTCGCCGTGGTCGATGGTGGCGTCCGCGTGCTCGGCGGTGCCGCGCCGGCCGAACCGCACGAGGAGGTCGCACACGGTGCCCAGGAGGTCGGCGGCCTCCCGGTAGGCGAACTGGTCGACGGCTTCCGCGGCGGCGCGCCGGCAGGCATCGAGGGCCGCCTCGGGCTGGTCGTCGGCGATGGCGAGGCGGTGGTGGGCGATGCGGGCCCGGTCGGGGTCGGCCACACGCTCGAGCGCATCGGCGACCGCGTCGTGGAGCTCGGCTCGGGTGCCGGGGCTGATCGCGAGCAGCACCGCGTCGCGGATCAGGTGGTGGCGGAACTCGAGCGGGCCCGCGGAACCATCTCGTACGAGGAGGCCCGCTCCGATCGCGGCTTCCAGGTGGTCGTCGATCGGCCCGGCCACGGCGTGGAGCGTCGGTTGGTCGACGGTGGCGCCGATCACCGCGGCGGCCTCGACCACCCGGACGGTGGCCGCCGCCAGCTCCCCGAGGCGCTGGCGAGCGAAGGCCGCCACCGTCTCGGTGACGTGCTCCGCGCCCGCCACGACCGCGACGTCGGCGCCCGTGGCCAGCGCCTCGCGCACCGCCGGGGCCGACACGATGGCCCCGAGCAGCAACGGGTTGCCACCGCTGCGCCGGTGGAGGTGCTCGACCACCTCCGGCGCCAGCGCCCGCCCCACCTCGCCGGCCAAGTAGGCCTCGACGCCGGCACGGTCGAGGTTGTCGAGGGCCAGCGTCGCGCTGCTCAGCTCGGCGAAGGGGACCGGCAAGGGCTCGGGCCGGGCGAGCAGGACGAGGGGCGGGCCCGCGGCGGTCGGCAGCGAGGCCAGGGTGCGGGCCGACGACGGCGGCACGAGGTGGGCGTCGTCGACGATCACGACGTGGGGCCGAACCCGGGTGGCGGCCGCGAGGAGTCGGCCCACCGCGGCGTCGACCGGCCCGGGGAGCGAGAGCGGCTCCTCGTCGAGCACGTTCGGGGCCAGGCGGCCGATGGCGGCGCGATCGTCGGGCGCGACCCAGGCGCGCACGGTGGCCTCGCCGTGGGTGGCGACGAGGTGGTCGACGAGCCGCTGCACCGGGGCGAGCGGCCCCTCCGGGGTCGGCTCGCCCGCCGTGCGGACGACGACGATGCCGGCCCCCTCGATCAGCCGCTGCGCCGCATCGCCGAGGGCGGTCTTGCCGGTGCCTGCCTCGCCGAGCACCACGAGCGTGCCCGCGCCACCGTGGGCGGCGTGGTCGACGATGCGCTCGAGCTCGACCGTCCGCCCGACCAGCGGGGTGGGCCGGGGAGGGCGGGCGTGGTGCTCGGGCGCCGGCGCTGGGAGCGGGCCGTCGGGCCCCAGCAACGGGTCGGCGGTGCCCAGGCTGGGGTCGTCGGCCAGGATCCGTGCCTCCAGGGCGCGCAGCGAGGCCCCGGGCTCGAGGCCGGCCCCGCCGACGAGCGCCTCGCGCGCCTGCTGGAACGCGGCGAGGGCGTCGCGTCGCCGCCCGGCTCGGTGGCGCGCCAGCATCAGCAGCCACCAGCGGGGCTCGCGATACGGATCGGCGGCGGCGAGCGCCTCGGCGGCGGCCACGAGCGCAGGATCGGCACCACGGAGCAGCCGGAGCGCCACCACCTGCTCCTCGGCTC
>JAGQSL010000407.1:0-238 GCA_020439525.1 Acidimicrobiales bacterium
CCGCCACGTGGCCTTCGGCGTGCTCTCGCTGAAGGAGTACTACGAGGAGCTCACGCTCGACGAGATCCACGAGCGCCAGCAGTTCGCCTTCGAGGCCGCCGTGCGCATGCGGGACCGCCTGCTCCAGCAGGAGGTCCTGGCCCGCATGGACATCGACACCAAGGACGCGGTCAAGTTCGTCATGGAGGACGAGGGCCGCAAGATGTTCCAGATGCTGCTGTTCTCGAAGATCGTGCCC
>JAGQSL010000407.1:319-2682 GCA_020439525.1 Acidimicrobiales bacterium
TCACCGACACCAGCGACGAGTACGAATCCTTCGCGCTCGGCGAGTCCGAGCTGAGCGCCTCGGCCACCGCGGTCGGCTGACCCCGGCCCCCGCCGGGGCGGCCCTCAGGGCGCGCCCGGCGGATCGACCTCCTCGAGGAGGGTGGTCGTGGTGGTGGTCGGCGCCTCGGTGGTCGTGGTGGCCGCGGTGGTGGTCGTGGTGGGCGGCGCCGTGGTCGTCGTGGCCTCGGTGGTCGTCGTCGCCTCCGTCGTGGTCGTGGCCTCGGTGGTGGTCGTGGCCTCGGTGGTGGTCGTCGCCTCGGTGGTGGTGGTCGTCAGCTCGGTGGTGGTGGTCGTCGGCTCGTCGTCGCCGTCGTCACCCGAGCGGGCGAACAGGAGCGCGCCGACGATGATGATGAGGACGAGGAGCACCACCACGGCGATCAGGGGCCCGTTCCCGCCCCCGCTCGACGCCGGGACCGGTGGCTCCTCGGGCGGCGGCTCGCCGTAGCTCCCGCCGCCGACCGTGGGATCCGGGGCCGGCACGAAGATCCCCGCCGGCGGCGTGGGATCGGCGCCGACGGCGGGCTCGCCCGGGGGTGGCTCGTAGGCCGGTGGCGGCCCGGCGGGCGGCTCGCCGCCCACGCCCGGCACGATCTGGGTGGCGTCGTCGTCGGCGGGCGTCCAGGCGCCGGTGGGCTCGTCGTCGCTCATGGGGTCTCCTCCGGTCGGGGCGGCACCTCGCCACCGCGCCGACGACGGTACCGGCCTGCGAGGCCCGGGCCCGGGAGCCTCGGGCTCAGCGACGCTGACAGGTGGGGCAGTGGGTGGTGCCGCGGCCGTCGACCACGGTGCGCCGCAGCACCGCGCCGCAGCGGCGGCAGCCGAGGCCGGCCCGTCCGTAGCAGTCGAGCCGGTGCTGGTGCTCGCCCTCGCCACCGTCGACCGCGCGGTAGTCGCGCAGGGTGGTGCCGCCATCGGCGATGCCCTCGGCGAGCACGTCGACGATCGCCTGGCGCAGGCGGGCCGCTGCCGGGCGCGACACCCGACGGGTGCCGGGGTGCACGCCGGCACGCCACAGCGCCTCGTCCGCGTAGATGTTCCCGACGCCCGCGACGGGGCGTTGCGAGAGGAGCTGCGTCTTGACCCGCACCGACGAGCGGCGCAGGGCCTGCCAGAGGTGGTCGTCGTCGAACGCAGGGTCGAAGGGCTCGGGACCGAGCGCGGCCAGGGTCGGGAGCGAGGAGAGGTCCTCGTCGACGACGGCGAGGCGCCCGAACCGGCGCACGTCGCGGAACGAGAGGTGCGACCCGTCGTCGAAGCGCCACCACGCCCGGACGTAGGGGTCGGCCGACGGGGCCGAGCCGGGGACGAAGCCACCCGTCATGCCCAGGTGGGCGACGAGGCGCCGGCCGTCGTCGAGGGGGAGGAGCAGGTACTTCCCCCGACGATCGACCCCCTCGAGGCGCGCCCCCACGACCTCGCGCGCCGCCAGGAACTTCGTCGACGGGTGGCTGTCGGCCTCGAGGACGCGACGCCCCACGACCAGCGGCTCGAGCCCGCGGCGCACCGTCTCGACCTCGGGAAGCTCGGGCACGTGGGCACGGTACCTCCGCCGCCCCGCCCCACCTCGACGCCGAGCGTGGCGAGATTGCCCGCATCTGGCCGCGGAGCGTGGCGATCGCGCCGAGATCCGCACCGATCGGCGGGAATGGCGGCCGGTTCGCTCAGGTCGACCGCACCGGTGCCGATGGTGGGCCGTGCTCGCTGGACTGATCATGACCTCGATCTCGGCCATCACCGTCCGCGCCGCGCTCTTCCAGCGGCGCTCCCGCGCCGGATGGCTCGAGGAGCTGGACGGGATCCGCGAGGAGGCGCTCGTGGCCCCCGACGGACCGGTCGACGACGTGGTCGCGGCCGGCGACATCTGGACGGACCTGCGCGAGGGCGGCGTGTACGCCGACCCGCACGAGATCTCGTCGCTGTACGCCACCGATGAGACCCCCGACCAGCCGATCGCCAAGGCCAAGGCGCCGAAGCCGGCGCGCCAGAAGGGAAGGCGCGGCCGACCCGAGGCGCCCGCGGAGACGGCACCGGAGGCCGCATCCGCGCCGCCGCCCCCGCCCGCCGCGACCGAGCTGCCGCCGCCGCCTCCGCCGATCCAGCCCGTGACCATCGATGCCATGGACCTCCCGGCGGGCACCGACGTGATCGGTCCCCACGATGCCGAGCCGATGTGGGTGCAGCCGGCCCCGCACCCCATCCGGCCGAGCGAGATGTGGCACCCGGCCGAGCTGGCCCCGCCGACGCTCGGCGGCGAGGTGGACCTCCCCGCCGAGGAGCGGCTCGCCTCCGCCGAGCTGGTCGAGGAGCCGGTCGTAGAGC
>JAGQSL010000408.1 GCA_020439525.1 Acidimicrobiales bacterium
ACCTCGTGGTCGACGTGGCCAACGGGGTCTCGTACTACGTGCCGCTGTGGCGGCGGGGCCCCTCGCTGTGCCTCGTGAACCACATCCACACCGACCAGTGGGACCAGTGGTTCCCCCGGCCGATCGCGGCGGTGGGCCGGAACCTCGAGCTGCGCGGCATGCCGGCCGCCTACCACGACCGGCTGTTCGTCGCCGTCTCGCCCAGCACGGCCGACCAGCTCGAGGCGATGGGCGTCGACCGCGAGCGCATCCGCATCATCATCAACGGGACCGACCTGCCCGAGGCGCCGGGAGCCGAGTCGCCCGAGCCCCTGTTCGTCGGCCTGGGCCGGATGGTGCCCCACAAGCGGTTCGAGCTCGCCGTCGAGGCGTTCAATCAGATCCAGCCCCTCATCGGCGGGCGCCTCGTCATCGCCGGCGAAGGCCCCGAGCGCGCCCGCCTCCAGGCGATGGCCGGGCCGGGCGTGGAGCTCCCCGGCCGCATCAGTGAGGAGCGCAAGCACGAGCTGCTGTCGCAGGCGTGGTTGATGGTGCACCCCGCCAGCCACGAGGGGTGGGGCCTGGTGATCACCGAAGCCGCCGCCCACGGGACGCCGAGCCTCGCGTTCCGGGTGCCCGGGCTGCGCGACTCCATCGTCGACGGCATGAGCGGGGTGCTCGTCGACCGGCCTGAGCAGCTCGCCGAGGCGTGGCTGGAGCTGGCGCGCGACCCCGAGCGGCGAGCCCGGCTGCGCGCCGGCGCGATCCGCCGCGCCGCCGCCTGCTCGTGGGATGCCACCGTCGATCGCTTCGAGGAGATCTGCGAGGAGGCGGTCGCCTCGCACCGCCGGTCGCTGCGGCTCCCCGCCGGCTCGTGGACCGGCCCCGACGAGGGGGTACCGATCGAGGAGTACCCCGAGCTCGAGGAGGTGGAGGAGCCGCCGGCCGAGCTGGCGGGGATCCCGGTGGGCACCGGGCGGGTGGGGCTGCACCTCGTGCGCGACCGGCCCGACCTGTCGATCGTCATCCCGGCCTACGACGAAGCGGCCCGCCTCCCGCTCTCGCTGCCCGTCCTCATCGAGCACCTCGAGCAGCGCCACGGTCGCACGGAGGTGATCGTCGTCGACGACGGCAGCACCGACGACACCGTGGCCATCGCCACGGACCTGCTCGCGGGCGTCCCCCGCAGCGGGGTGTTCCAGCTGGGTGCCCACGCCGGCAAGGGCGCGGCTGTGCGCGCCGGCGTCGCCCGCGCGGTGGGCCATCGCATCGCGTACATGGACGCCGACATGGCCACCGACCTCGCCCACCTCGATCCGCTGCTGGAGCTGCTCGACGACGTGCACCTCGCCATCGGGTCGCGCAGCGCCCCCGGCGCGGTCACGAGCGGCGTGACCCCCTCCAGCGACGCCGCCCACCGTTCGTTCAACGCCCTCGCCCGTCGCATCACCGGGCTCGACGTCACCGACTTCCAGTGCGGCTTCAAGGCCATGCGCGGCCCCCACGGCAAGCTGCTGTTCCACCTGCTCACCGAGCGCGGCTACGCGTTCGACGTGGAGCTGCTGGCCCTCGCCGACCGCCTCGGCCTCGCCATGCGCGAGCTCCCCGTCCACTGGAAGGCCGTGCGGGGCAGCCACGTGCGGATCGTCGTGGACTCCGGGGCGATGGCCCTGCAGGTCACCCGGATGCGCGGCCGCCACCGGCGCAGCCAGGTGCTCGCCGCGCTCGAGGCCCACCCGACGGACCGTGCCACCAGCACCGAGGCGGTCGTGGAGGCCCTGCGCGACGCGATGCCGGTGCCCGCGCCCATCGTGCGCTGGGAGAAGGGCGCGCTCGCCATCCTCCCCTTCGTCGAGCCCATCGACGCCACCGAGCTCGCCCACGCCCTGGAACGGGCGCTGCCCCACCTGCTCGTGCGGCCCACCACCATCTCGTCGGCCCAGTTCCTCGACCCGACCGACGAGCCGCTGCACCGCGAGCTGCGCGGCGACCAGCTCGGCTCGTGACCGAGCCCGACCGCCTGCCGGCGCCGGCGTCGCGCCACGCGCTGGCCCTCCTGCGGTTCCCCGATCCCCGCACCGACTGGGTGGTGGTCACGGTGGCGACGCTCGACGCGCCGCCCGATCGCCTCGAGGAGCGCCTGGACGACCTGCACCGCGCCGTGCCGGTGGTGGGCGCCCGCCTCGACGGAGAGACGTGGGTGCCGGGCGATCCGCCGCCGATCGAGGTCGTCGCGGGCGACCCGCTGCTCGACCGGGCCACCGACCGGCCCTTCGACCTCGCCACCGACGCCCCCCTTCGGCTGGTGCGCTCGGACGACGGGCGGCGCCTGGCCGTGGTGGGCCACCACGCCGCCTTCGACGGGCTGGCGCTCGTGGCGGTGCTGCGCGCCTTGGTGGACGGCCACCGCCCGCGCCCGGTGGCCTCGCCGCCGCCCGGCCCGCCCGGGTCGAAGCGCCCCCTGGTGGAGCGCCTCGTGCGCCCCGCCGACCGGCTCGCCGCCACGCCCGGGGTCTGGCCGGGCGATGCCTTCGCCACCCGCACCGTGGCCCTGTCGGGCCGGGGCATCACCGGGCGCATCGCCGCCGCCGCCGTCGCCGCCGCCGGCGACCACCAGCGCCGCCACCGCGCCGCGCTCGCCAAGGTCGGGCTCACCATCGCGGTGGGCGGTCCGGCGGGGGTCGGCAACGTGGCCTCCTACCGGCGCATCGACGTGGCCCCCACCGACCCGGTGGCCGAGCTCGTCCAGGCCGCGCTCGCCAGCCCCGAGGAGCCCGGCGAGCAGGTGTCGGCCCCGAAGCTGGTGCTGCGCGCCCTCCAGCCGGTGGTGGAGCGCTTCTCGGACACGCTGCTCATCTCGAACCTCGGACGTCAGGACGTGCCCGGCGTGCAGCGCATCGACTTCTTCCCCGTGGCCCGCGGTGCCTCGGCGGTCTGCGTGGCGTCGTGCGCGGTGGCTGGCGCACAGACCTCGCTCACGGTCCGAGCCCGCGACCTGTCCCCCGGCGACGCTCGTCGCCTCGTCGACGGCATCGCCACCCGCCTCGCCGAACCCACGTGAGCGGACCCGACGGCGCTCGGCTGCCCCACGTCGAGGCGCTCGACGGGCTGCGGGGCGCGGCCATCGCCGCGGTGCTGCTCCACCACGCCGGTCACCTCGAAGGCGGGTGGCTCGGCGTCGACCTCTTCTTCGTCCTCTCCGGCTACCTCATCACCGCCCTGCTGCTGGTCGCCTGGCGGGGCCAGGGGACCGTGGGCCTCCGAGGCTTCTGGGCCCGGCGCGCCCGGCGCCTCGGTCCGGCCCTGGTGATCACGCTCGTCGGGGTCGGCGCCTACGCCGCCACGGTCGCCCTCCCGACCGAGCTCCGCACGATCCGCTGGGACGGGATCGCCACCCTGCTCGAGGTGGCCAACTGGCGGACGATCCTCACCGGCGGCGACTACTGGGCGTCCCAGCTGCGACCGAGCCCGCTGCGCCACACCTGGAGCCTCTCCATCGAGGAGCAGCTCTACCTGCTGTGGCCGCTCGCGGTGGCCGCGGTGCTGGCCCGGTGGCGCAGCGCCCGGGCGCTCCTCGTGACCGCCCTCTCGCTCGCGATCGCCTCGGCGACGACCATGGTCGTGCTCGAGGCGCTCGGCGCCAGCCGCTCACGGCTCTACTACGGCACCGACACCCGGGCCAGCGCGGTGCTCCTGGGCGCCGCCCTCGCCGCCCTGCGGGTGGAGCTCGGCCCGCAGCGCTGGGCCGCGACCCGACGCGGCCGACACCTCGCCGGGGCGGTCGCCGCCGTGGTGCTCGGCGGTCTCTGGGCCACGCTCGACGGGAGCACCGCCACGCCGTACCGAGGGGTGCTGCCCCTGGCCGGGCTCGCCGGCGTGCTGGTGGTGGCCAGCGTCGCCGACCGCCACCACCCCGGTCCGGTGGGTGCGGTCGCCTCGTTCGCGCCGCTCGCCGCGCTCGGGCGCATCTCCTACGGCGCGTACCTGTACCACTGGCCGCTCTACCTCGTGCTCGACGAGGCCCGCACCGGGCTCGACGGCTGGGCCCTCACGGGCGCGCGCCTGGCGGCGACGATCGCCCTGGCCGCCGCCTCCTACGCGCTCGTCGAGGTCCCGATCCGCCGGGGTCGGTGGCTCCAGGGCCGGTGGGGCCGTGCGGCGATCCCGGCAGGCGCCGCCCTCAGCGTCATCGCCCTCGTCGCCGGGACCCTCGGCGCCACCCCGCCCCCGGTGCTCGCCACCGTGGAGGGACGCATCGACCGCGCCGCCGACCCCAGCGCCCCGGTGGTGATGCTCGCCGGCGACTCGGTCCCGCTGCTGCTCGGCCTCGAGCTCACCGAGCAGCGCGACGAGCTGGGCGTCTCGGTGCTGAACCGGGCGGTGCCGGGCTGCCACCTGCTCGCGTCGCTCGGACCGATCCGCGGGATCGAGGGCGACGTGCGCACCGACGTGGCCGACTGCGCCTCGGGCGGCCAGTACCGGCGAGACGTCGAGCGGCTCCACCCCGACGTGGCGCTGGTGCTGTTCGGCGAGTTCCCCAACCAGGCGGTCGAGCTGGACGGTCGCTGGACGCTCCCGTGCGCGCCCGACTACCTCGAGGCGCTGCGCGAGCGGCTGGCCTCGCTCATCGACGACCTGCAGGCCGACGGTGCCCCGGTCGTGCTCGCCACCGCGCCGGGCACGTCGCTCTCCT
This sequence comes from Acidimicrobiales bacterium, assembly GCA_020439525.1. Classification (GTDB taxonomy): domain Bacteria; phylum Actinomycetota; class Acidimicrobiia; order Acidimicrobiales; family Iamiaceae; genus Aquihabitans. The sequence continues at coordinate 4,673 of JAGQSL010000408.1, forward strand.
GGGTGCTGGAGCGGGTCGAGCCGGGGATGGACGAGCGCGTGGCCTGCACCAACGCGCTGCTCGATGCGCTGGCCGCCGACCGCCCCGACGTGTCGGTGGTCGACCTCGCCGCCTTCGTGTGCCCGCCGGGCGAGGCCTGCAAGGAGCGCGTCGACGGCGTCGACCTGCGGCCCGACGGCCTGCACTTCCAGGGCCCCGGCGCCGCCTACGTGCTGCGCTGGCTGATCCCCCGCACCCTCGAGGCCGCCGGGCTCAGCTGACGGCGTCGAACGCCGCCCGGAGCGCGGCGAGCTGCTGGCGGCGCTCGAACCGCTCGACGACCGCGGCGCGCAGCTGGGGGGCGAGGCGACGGCGCAGGGCGGGGTCGTCGAGGAAGTGCACGAGGCCGTCGGCCAGGGCGCCGACCTCGTCGGGCACCCGGATGCTCGGCGGCAGCACCGCCTCGTGGTTGGTGCCGCAGACGGTGGTCACCACCGGGACCCCCGTGGCCATCGCCTCCACGTAGGCCAGACCGAACTGCTCGTTCCACACCGCCGTGGGCCGGGGTGCGGTGACGAAGACAGCCAGGCGCCCGAGCAGCCGGGCCACCTCGTCGCCGGTGAGCGAACCGACCAGCTCGATCGACGGATCCTCGGCGGCCCGCTCGCGCACGAGCCCTTCCAGCGGCCCGCGCCCGGCCACCAGCAGCCGAGCCTCGGGCACGCGGCGGCGGACCAACGGCCACGCGTCGAGCACCCGGTCGATGCCCTTGTTCGGGGCCAGCGGCGACACGAAGCCGGCGACGGGCTCGGCCACCGGCACCTCCGGCGGGCGGAACCGCTCGACGTCGAGCGGCGGCAGCACCACGGCGAGCTGCTCGGGAGCGAACCCGAGGTCGAGGCAGTGGTCGCGGGCCGCCTCGATCAGGCAGACCACGAGGTCGGCCCCCCTCGCCCGCCCGAGCGCCTGGCGGTACGGCGGAAGGCGGTAGAGCGGGTTCCTCGGGTCGTTCCCCCAGGTGAGCACGGCCTGGCGGGCGCCGAGGCGTCGCGCGAGCGGCGCGGCCTGGCCGGTGACCAGGGCGCACAGCTCGAGCGAGGCCACCCAACCGACCTCCCCCGGCTGGGCCACCGATCCGAGGTCACGGAACCAGGCGAGGGCCCCGGCCTCCACGAAGCGGCGCGTCAGGCGCCGATAGCGACGGGCCACGAACGCCACGTCGTCGCCCGTGGGCCGCTCCCCCACCGCCCGCACCCGAGCACCGGGCATCGACGCCAGCCAGTCGAGCTCGCGACCCGGGCGCGACTCGGGGAGCGTGAGCCAGAGCAGGTCGAGGACGGGGTCGGGCTGGCCGGGCACCGCTCGTTCGTAGCACGCTGCGCCGACGACCACCGCCGACCGGAGCACCGTGACCGAGCTCACCCTCACCTCCGCCAACCTGCGATGGGGGCTCGACGCGCACGACGAGCCCTACGACCTCGAGGCGGCGCTGCGCGGCTTCGACACCGACGTCGTCTGCCTCCAGGAGCTCTGGATCGGCGACGACCAGCCCGACCGCCTCGACGAGCTGGCGCGCGAGCTCGGCTACGACGTCCTCGAGCAGCCCATGGCGCCCTCGTTCCTGCGCCCCCGCCCCGAGATCACGGCGCGTCCCGACGAGGCGCACGGGACCTGGGGGATCGCCCTGCTCACCCGCCGACCGATCCGTCGCTGGCGGGTCGTCGACCTCGGACGGATGGTCGAGCGCTGGGACGTGGCGCACCGGCGGGCGCTGGTGGCGGAGCTCGACGTCGATGGCGTGCCGATCGTGGTGGCCACCGTCCACCTCTCGTTCTCGCCCCTCAACGCCGCCGGGCAGCTCCGCCGGCTGCGCGGCGCCCTGCCTCCGGGGCGGGCATCGATCGTGGTCGGCGACTGCAACCTGTGGGGTCCACCCGCCGCCGCGCTGCTCGGCGGGCACCGCCGGGCCGTGCGCGGGCGCACCTGGCCGGCCCGCCGACCCCACAGCCAGCTCGACCACATCCTCGTCTCCCCCGAGATCGAGGTCCGCGCCGCCGCGGTCGGCGACCCGATCGGCTCGGACCACCTCCCGGTGCAGGCCCGCCTGGGCATCGCCACGGTCGGGTGACGGTCAACCGAGCGACGCCACTCGACGGGCGTGGCGGCGGTGGGTGGCCTGGGCGACCACGGCGGCGGCCAGGTTCCCGCCCAGCCACGCCCGCACGGCGGCCGCCGTGCCCCCATCGGGGACCGTGAGCAGCGCCGGGACGACGATGCCGAGGCCGAGGGTCGCGGTCATGGCCACCGTGGCCACGTGGTCGCCGCGGATGCGGGCCTCCGACAGCCGCACCGACGTGACGGCCCAGGGGATGCCCGCCGCGGTGAGCGCCGGCAGGAGCGACGACAGCTGCCGGTAGTCCTCGCCGAGGACCGCCACGGCGAGCGGCGCGGCGACGATCGACCCCACCAGGGCCGCCCCGGTGAGGCCCAGCGAGATCGCCATCGCCTCGGTGGCGGGGTCGCGGCGGTGCCGATCGCCCGCCGCCGCGCCCGCCGATGCCTTGGAGCCCTCGACGAGCAGCACCTGGGCGATCGCCCCCGGCACCAGCAGGACCACCCCCGTGACCATCCACGCCAGGAAGAAGCTGGCGTTCGTGGCGGGGAGGACGCTCTGGGCCACGACGAGCGGCAGCACGAACTGGGCGGCCTGGCTCGCCAGGGTGGCGAGCCAGTTGACGGCGGCGTCGCGCTGGAACGTGCGGGTGCGGCGAGGGCGGCGCAGCGAGAAGCGCCCGGCGCCGATCGCCGGCAGCACGAGGATCGAGCCCACCCCGACCACAGCGGGCGGTGCGAGCATGAGGTGGTAGAGCCCACGAGCGCTGATGCCCGATCCGATGGCCAACACGATGGGCAGCCGCACGAGCCCGACGACCGCGATCCGTCCGACGAGCCACCCCCACCGGCGCGCCGCCATCAGCCGGACGTCGACGAGCAGGGCGATCGAGGTGGCCGCGGTGTAGAGGCAGAACACGACCCATCCGACGGCCGTGCGATCGACCAGGTGCGTCGCGGGGGTGTCGGCGAACGCGAGGTACAGCGAGCCGCTGATGGCCGAGGACACCGTCGTGGCGAGAACGCTCCAGCCGAAGAGCGCATCGGACTCGCGGTCGGCGCCCGTGGCGTGGCGGGCCAGGGCGACCGTGAGGCCCAGGCCCGAGGCGTAGTTCACGAACTGGATCGCCGTGAAGAGGGCGGACGCCAGCCCGAGGTCGTCGCTCGACGTGAGGCGGGACCCGAGCAGCCAGAACGCGAAGCCGAGGAGCGACTGGAGCGCGAGGCCGATCAGGATCCACGCCGATCCCTGCACCAGCGAGGACGGGGTGCCGATCCGGCGGGGTCGGGTCACGTGCGCAGCACCGCGACGCTCGCCGCCAGCGCCCCGAGGGCGACGATCGCCACGAGGACGACGGCGACCCGCAGCGGCGGGCGCCCGGGCACCGCCGGCACGGCATCGGGCGGCGCGTGGCGGAGCTGGTGGCCGAGGTCGAGCACGGCCCACGCCCCCACGAGGACGAGGCCACCGAAGGCCAGGTGGTGGGGCCACAGGGAGCCGGCCACGAAGAACGGCGAGACCTCGTCGTCGGAGGGCAGGCCCCGGCCCAGGACCACGATCGGAACCGAGGCGAGGGCGGCGACGCCCAGGGCCCCCAGCGAGCGGGGCGAGCCGCCCGCGAGGAGCACGGCGGCCACGAGCACGGCCACGGCGAGCCCGACGAGCCCGTCGAGCGCGGTGGCTGCGCCGGCCAGCAGGAGCCAGCCACCGACCGCCACGAGCGACGGGCGCGGGCGGCGCTCGGAGGCGGCCGGCGCGCTCATGGCTGGCCTCCGGCCTCGCCGGTCGACGACGCCGCCCGTCGACCGGCGGAGCGGCGACGGCGCGGGGGCGGCAGCACGGCGAGGGCGGTGACCCCGACGAGCGCCAGCGAGCTGGCCACGAACGTCGCTCGGACCGCCTGCTGGGGCCCGAAGCGCACCTCCAGCCGGTGGGCGTCGCCGTCGAGCAGCCACCCGCTCGAGTAGCCGTCGACGACCATCGGCTCGCCGGCGTCGACGCCGTCGACCTCGAGCGTCCACCGGGGATCCCACGCCTCGCCGAGCCGCAGCACCCGGGAGCCGACCTCCGAGGCCGGCACGTCGATGGCGAGCTCGGTCGCCGAGCGGCTCCGCACGACGGGCGTCCCCGCATCGGCCGACCGACCCGCCTCCGGGGCCGACCCGGGCGACGAGAACCGGGCCTCGTCGAGGCGCCAGCCGAAGATCGTGAGCAGGTCGTGCGAGCCCGCCGCCAGCTCGATCGGTGCACAGCCCTCGAGGCGGAGCTGGCCGAGCTCGAGCTCCGCGGGCGTCGCCGCCAGCCGCGCCTCGATCCACTCGCCGTCGAGGAGCGCCACCCGCTCGCAGGTGGCCTCGCCCCGTCGCAGGGCATCGACCTGCTCGGGCCCCACGCCGGTGACGTCGAGCCGGGCGTCGAACGTGGCGGTCCGCCCGGTGGGCAGCGAGAAGCGGCGGTCGAGCAGGGACTCCTCGTCGTCGTTGGGGTCGGCGACGTTCCCGCGCGCCCGGGTGAGCAGCACGTCGAGGGGCAGGGCCTCGAGGCGCTCGAGGGTGGCGGCATCGGCGCGGCCGGCCAGGGCGTCGAGGGTCGTCGGCGTGCGGGTCAGGTTGCGCACCACGGTGTCCTCGACGCTGATCTCCCGGAACCCGACCGGGTTGTCGCCGGCCGACTGGTCGAGGATCGTGACCTCGACCCGGTCGGCCACGGCCGGCTGGATGCCGACCTCCACGGGATCGCCGCCGGGCGCGACGGCCTCGATCACCTGCTTGTCGCCGACGCGGACCCGCACGGCGGTCACCCGCGAGGGCTCGGAGTCGAGCGGCTCGATCACGACCCGCTCGATGCGGCGCGGCTCGGGGAGCTCGATCCAGATCGAGCTCCCGGCGGCGGTGCCGAACCCGCCGGTGACCCAGGCCGTCGTCGGATCGCCGTCGAACGCGTTGCTCGGCCGCCCGAACGGGTGGAGCCCGAAGGCCGGAGGATCGGCGCCCACCGTGGCCCCGCCGGTGATCTCGGCCACGGTCTGGTCGTCGGGATCGTCGGGCCAGAGCGTGGTCGTCGAGCCGTTGCCGCCGTCGATGTCCTCGGCCGCGGTGAGGGTGGGCGAGGTGGCGTTCGTCGTGCGGTTGATGTCCCACGCTCGCCGGCGGTTGGTGTCGGTGACCACCACCCGCCCGCCCTGGGCGACCGCGGCGGCGAACTCGTCGTCGTCGAGGTCGGCGAGGTACCGCAGGGGCTGGGTGCCGTCGACGATCCCGGCGTCGGCCATCGGCACGAGGGCGTCGCCATCGCCGACCACCAGCACCTGCTCGGCCGTGGGTGCGAGCCGCACGGGTGGCGCCGGTGCATCGACGGCGTAGGTGGCCAACGGCGGCTGGCGCGACTCGGTGGGGTAGGTCTCGCGGTCCTCCGCCGACGGACGCCCCGACCCGCCCGGGACGGTGTCGGTCCCCGGCCGCCCGTAGCGCTCGAGGGCCTCCAGCCCCTGGTCCGCCTCGGCCTGGCGCATCACGGTCGACGGCGCCGGGCCACCGATCTCCTCGGTGAGCAGGTCGTTGCGGACGAGCACGGCGTCGGCGCCGAGGTACCGCGCGGCCGTGGAGATGCCCCGATCGCCCGCCGCGCCCTGGGCGACGGCGGTGTCGATCGCCGAGAGGAGGTTGCCGGCCGGATCGCCGCGACCCACCACCGTGTTGCGCACGGCCACGGGCCGCTCGAGCAGCGACGGGAACAGGTCGTCGGGGCTGCGCATCCCCCAGCGGTAGTTCCCGCCCGTCCCGCCCGGGAGCACGAACACCCGGCTGGCGTCGTCGGCGGCGTCGAGGTCGGTGGTGGCGCGGTGCCACGACGACGGGATCGTGAACCCGAGCGGGTAGAGCCCGCCGTTCCAGAGCGGTGCCGACACGGCCACGAGCAGCAGGCCGACCGCGCCGATCCCGGCCACGCGCGCCCGCCGGCGGAGGCGGTGGCTGCGCGCCTGCCAGGCGCGCCAGGCCAGCACCAGGCCGATGGTCTCGGCCAGCACCACGACGGCCCCGACCTTGTTGGTGGTGCGGAAGGCCAGCGTGGCCGGCACCCGCTCGAAGACCTCGAGCAGGAGGCGCCCGGCGGGGCGGAGGTCGTCGGGCGGGAACAGGCCCACCATCACGGGCAGGGCCGTGGCGAGCAGCACGACCACCAGCAGCCGCTCGCGCGCCCGGCTGCGCCACAGGCCGACGGCCACGGCGACGGGCACGAGGAACGAGGCCACCAGCACCGCGGGCGACGTCAGGTAGACGGTGTAGGAGCCCAGGAACAGGCGGGTGCCGGCCCGGCCGTAGAGCGGCCAGTTGCCGAGGAGCCGCGCCGTCTCGGCGTAGGAGGACGTGCGGGCGACGTCGACGGGGTCCTCGGTGCCCGACGCGATCCCGGCGCCGGTCCCGGCGGCGAGGAACGAGGGGAGCAGCCAGTAGAGCGAGACGGCGATGCTCAGCGCGCCGCATCGCGCCAGCAGGCCGAGGAGGTCGCGCCAGCGGTGCCGCTCGGCGTAGCGGGCATGGACGAGGTGCGCCGGGAGCGCCAGCAAGCCGAAGAAGGGGACGACGCCGGCGTTGAGCCCGGTCTGCGCGAAGAACGCCAGCGCGAACAGGGCGGGCCAGCGCCACGAGCCCGGCGACCGCGTCCCGTGGAGGAAGGCGAGGAGCATCCACGGGAGCAGGGCGTAGGGCAGCAGGATCGGGGTGGTGCTGCCGGCCACGATGACGTACGGGTTGGCCACCCAGAACGCGGTGGCCAGCAGGCGCGACCCGACGGTGAGGCGGTGGCCGAGCAGGGCGCCGAGGTAGCGGCGGATGCCCCACGCCCCGACGAGGAGGAGGGCGAGGCGCCACAGGCGCACGGCCAGCCAGGGTTCGGCCCCGAGCGCCCTCAGGCACCACACGACCGCGGCCACCGGCGCCGCCCCGGCGTTGAAGTTGCCCTGCCCGAGCCCGCTCGAGCCCGGCACCCAGGCCTGCACGGTCGAGCGGAGGAAGGCGCCGGGCTGCTGGTAGAGGTCGGGGCGGGTGTCGGGGGTGAACACGCCCCACCGGGTGCCGACCACCGCCGCGGCGAGCCCCACCGCCCCGACCGCGAGGAGCACCGCCTCCCGGCGACCCACGGGCGGCGCGCCCGGATCGTCGGCGCGGGGGGCGACGGCCACCGGCTCGGCCGCCACCGCGGTCACGACGCCCGCTCGGGGCGCTCCAGCGCGCCGATCGCCGCACCGATGCCGTAGGCCGCCAGCTCGCCGGCGCGCAGGAACACCGCGCCGGCCGCGACGCCCGGCCGGGCGGCGAGGCGACGCCAGTGCCGCCGGTAGGC
>JAGQSL010000409.1 GCA_020439525.1 Acidimicrobiales bacterium
ACTTCGTCGAGCACCTGAGCGAGTCCCGCGGCACGGCGTCGTGGTCGATGCTCGGCGGGCGCGACCCGATCGTGTGGGCCCTCGGCGTGCTCGGCCTCCCGCCCGAGGCGACCGAGCGGCGTGCCGTCCAGGAGCGCTTCCGCCTGCTCCTGCGCGAGGCCCACCCCGACCACGGCGGCGCCACCGGCGACGCCGCCCAGCGCATCGGCGAGCTCACCGAGGCTCGCCGCATCCTCCTGGCGCGCTGATGGCGCGCACCCGCCCGGTGGGCGCCCTGCTGCTCACCCACGGCGCCGGAAGCGACCGGAACCAGTCGGCGCTCGTGGCCATCGACGAGGCGGCGCGGCCCCTCCCGGTCCGGCGGATGGACTTCCCCTATCGCCGGGAGGGGCGCCGCCCGCCGGATCGGGCCCCGAAGCTGATCGCCTCGATCGTCGAGGAGGCGGCCGACCTCTGCGCCGAGGCGAGGATCCGCCCGCACCGCCTGGCCCTCGGCGGCCGGTCCATGGGCGGGCGCATGTGCTCGATGGCCGTGGCCGAGGGCCTGCCGGCCGCCGCGCTCGTGCTCGTCTCGTATCCGCTGCACCCACCGGGCAAGCCCGAGCGGCTCCGCATCGAGCACCTGCCGCAGCTCCGGGTGCCGTGCCTGTTCGTCCACGGGACGCGGGACCCGTTCGCCACGCCCGACGAGCTCCGGGCGGCCACCGAGGCGATCCCCGGGCCGGTCACGCACCACTGGATCGACGGTGGGCGCCACGGACTCGAGCGAAAGGACGACGAGGTGGCCGAGGTCGTCGTCGGCTGGCTGCGCGACCTCAGGTGAGCGGTGGGGCGAACCCGGTGGCCGGCGCATCCTCGGGGTTGAGCTCCTCCAGCTCGACGTGCGCCGTCTCGGGATAGAGGGCGAGCACCAGCGCCGCCACCACGAGGGGTCCGAGGGCGAGCAGGGCGATCCCCGGCCCGAGGGTGCCGTAGCGGTCGCCCAGGTGGCCGGCGATGCTCAACCCGACGCTGCTGCCGGCGACGCCGCCGAGCGTGATGAGCCCGTTGGCCTTGCCCCGCAGCGCCGTGGGGAAGAGCTCCGGCCCGTACACGCCGAGCGCGGGGACGGTGACGGCGGCCACCACCGTGCCGACGGTGAAGGTGAGCCACAGGAGCGCCCCGCTCACCTGGTAGCCGATGGCGAGCAGCGCCGCGCCGCCGATGGTGCCGATCGCCCCGACCATCCGGCGGCCGCGCACGTCGGCCAGGCGACCGCCCACCACGATCCCGATGCCGCCGGGGGTGTTGGTCGCGAGCGTGAAGAGGGCGAGCATCGGTGCGGTGAAGCCGTGCTCGTCCTTCAGGAAGTCGTTCTGGAACTGCGAGACGGGGGCCAGGAACAGCAGGCCGAAGAAGCCGCTCGCCATCAGGAGCGCGAGCCGGCCCCGATGGCCGCGCAGCGTGGCCCGCCCGTGCGGGCGCACGAACCGACGGCTCTCGGGCAGGCGGCCGGCGATGCGGAGGTACCCGGGGAGCAGGAGGACCGGCACCACGTAGACGATGCGCCACGCCCACGGCGCGGCGTCGGCGAACGAGACGAGGATCACCGCCAGGCCGCCGCCCAGCGCACCGGTCATCGCCAGCACGCTCGCCGCGTACGCCCGGCCGCCGGCGGGCATCTCCTCGGCGGCGACGACGGCAATCAGCAGGGCGAGGGCGGTGGAGAAGGCCCGGGCGACGGTCTGGGTGCCTCCGAGGGCCCACATCGACGGCGAGAGCGCGCCGGCGAAGGACGCGACCGCGCCCCCCACCGCGCACACCGTGAGCAGGCGCTTGCGGCCGCGGCGATCTGCCGCCGCCATGAGGGCGAGCGACAGCAGCACGCCGACGCGCACGGCGCTGAGCGTCGCGCCCTGGTCGGCCTTCGACGCGCCGAACTCGTCGGCGGCGAAGGTGAGGGTCTGCGAGATGGTGGTGCCGAGGTAGCCGGCGAGCATGGACAGGCCGCACAACCGGCTCAGCACGCGGGCGGCCCTGGCGTCGAGCCGGGCCGGTGGCGACCACCACGGGGCTCGCCCGTCGGCGTCGGGGTCCGCCGGGACCGGCGCCTCGCGGCGCTCGAGCTGGCGGCGCGCGAGCGGGCGGAACAGGCCGCCCCAGATCGGGATGGCGATCGCCCACCGGACCTCCTCGACGACGGCGTGGCGCCCGTCGCCGGCCGGCTGCCAGGCCACGGTGCGCTCGTACTCGTCGAAGGGCCCCTCGGCGCACCCGAACCGGCGGGCCCCGCCATCGCCATCGGCGAGCGGCTCCTCGGCGAGGAGGTCGTCGCGTGGGACGAGCAGGGCGGCGAGGCCGGCGTCGTCGGTGTCGAACCGGTTCGTGGTGGTGCGCATCAGCCCTCGCGCTGGCCGTCCTCGTCGACCGTGGCCCGCCGGTGGGCCACCCAGAGGAGCGAGGCGAAGACGCCGAGGGGGGCGATCACCATCAGCGCCTCGTCCCATCCTCCCTGGTGGGCGAGCAGGTGGCCTCCGGGCAGCATCCCCGCAGCCTTCCAGATCGGACGTGGGGAACACCGACACGCCCGCGCGGGTTGACCCTTGGAGGTTCGCCTGCGCTCGGCGACCCGTGGGAAGATCGACGTCGCATCCGAAGGAGCAGCGTGGAAGAGCAGGTCCGCAAGACGATCGAGGTGATCCGCCCGGCCATCCAGGCCGACAACGGCGACATCTTCCTGCGCGGGGTCGATGAGGCCACCGGGGTCGTGACGGTCGAGCTCACCGGTGCCTGCGTGTCGTGCCCGGCCTCCACGGTCACCCTGAAGGCCGGCGTCGAGCGCATCCTCAAGGATCGGGTGCCCGGTGTCACCGCGGTCGAGCAGTACGGCGTGGACCCGGTCGAGACCGAGTCCGCGGTGTCGCTCTGACCGGCGGCACCCACGGCCCCGGGCGATGGTGAGCGCCGCCGAGCTGCTCGACGAGGCACGGGCCGGCGATCGCCGCGCCCTCGCCCGGGTGCTCTCGCACATCGAGCGGGGCGACGACGAGGCCCGCCGGCTCGGCCGGCTCGCCTTCCCCCTTGCCGGTCGCGCGACGACCGTCGGCATCACCGGTGCCCCCGGCGCGGGCAAGTCCACGCTCACCAGCGCGACCGTCTCGGAGGTGCGTGGGCGAGGCGACCGGGTCGCGGTGCTCGCCATCGACCCCTCGTCGCCGTTCAGCGGGGGCGCGCTGCTCGGCGACCGGACCCGGATGAACGACCACGCGCTCGACGAGGGCGTGTTCATCCGGTCCATGGCCACCCGCGGCCATCTCGGCGGCCTGGCCCTGGCCGCGCCGGAGGCCATCCGGGCCCTCGATGCGGCGGGGTACCCGTGGGTCCTGGTGGAGACGGTCGGCGTCGGCCAGGTGGAGGTCGAGGTGGCCGGGGCCGCCGACACCACCGTGGTCGTGGTCAACCCCGGATGGGGCGACAGCGTCCAGGCCAACAAGGCCGGGCTCATGGAGATCGCCGACGTGTTCGTGGTCAACAAGGCCGACCGACCGGGCGCCTCGCAGACCGTCCACGACCTCGAGGGCATGCTCGACCTGACCCGAGGGGGGCCGTGGCGGCCGCCCGTCGTCTCGGCGGTGGGGACCACCGGGGAGGGCACCGCCGAGCTGTGGGACGCCGTGCTCGCCCACCGTGCGCACCTCGAGCGCAGCGGCGAGCTGGCGACCCGCCGATCGGCCCGGCTGCGCGACGAGCTCGCCGCCGTGGTCGTCCAGCAGCTTCGGACCGAGGCGGAGGCGCGGTTGGGGGCGGGCGAGCGCGAGGCGATCGAGGCCGAGGTGCTCGCCCGGCGGCTCGATCCGTGGTCGGCGGCCGACCGCCTCCTCGGCCGCCGATAGGGTCCCGGGCCATGAGCGATCAGCCCGCGCCCCTCGTCACCGTCGAGCGCCACGACGATGGCGTCGCCGTCGTCCGCCTCGAGCACCCGAAGGTGAACGCCATCTCCTCGGAGGTGCTGCGCCAGCTCAAGGGCGTCTGCGACGCCCTCGCCGATCAGCTCCCCGGGGCGATCGTGGTGACCGGCGGCGACCGCATCTTCGCCGCCGGCGCCGACATCACCGAGTTCCACGGCCCGGACGAGGCGCGGACGATCGGTGCCCTGTTCCTCGACGCCCTCGGCTCGCTCGCGGCGTTGCCCCGGCCCACGATCGCGTCGATCTCGGGCTTCGCCCTCGGTGGCGGCTGCGAGCTGGCGCTGGCCTGCGACCTTCGGATCGCCTCGACCAAGGCCAAGCTCGGCCTGCCCGAGATCCTGCTCGGCATCATCCCCGGCGGCGGCGGCACCCAGCGCCTGGCCCGGCTCGTCGGCCCGGCGCGGGCCAAGGACCTGATCTTCAGCGGCCGCCAGGTGCCGGCCGACGAGGCCCTCGCCCTCGGCCTCGTCGATCGGGTGGTCGAGCCCGAGGCGCTGTGGGACGAGACGCTCGCCTGGGCCCGCCAGCTCGCCTCGGGGCCCTCCCTCGCGCTGGCCGCAGCCAAGTCGGCCATCGACACGGGCCTCGAGGGCACCCTCGGCGCCGGCCTCGACGTCGAGCAGGACCGCTTCGTCGAGGTCTTCG
>JAGQSL010000040.1 GCA_020439525.1 Acidimicrobiales bacterium
CGCCGCCCTTGAGCATCTCGGCGAGCCCTCGCTTGACCAGCTGGGTGCCGGTGGTGGACGAGGGGCTGGAGGCGGGCGCGGGCGTCTCGGACATGCCCGTCAGTCTAGGGACGCCCCGGCGCGATCCAGAAGCCCGTTGCTAGGGCCGGAACACCGTGGTGACGCCGCCCGAACGCGGCAGCTCGACCCACGTCTGGCCCGGGCTGAGCAGCACCGGCTGGCCGGCGTCGTCGACCAGCGTGGCGGGCTTGGCCACATCGGGACGATCCCACCGGCCGTGGATCACCCGGCCGTTCACGTAGGCGAACAGCTCCCCCGACCCGACGGTCTGCGCCTCGGGCGAGCGGGTGTCGGCGGCGCTGCGGCCGTACTCGGTGACGAGCACCACCACGTTCTTGGCGGTGATGGCCTCGCCGCCCTGGTCGACGTGGAACCGCCCCCGCTGGCTGCGCACCCACACGCGGAGGTTCTCGTCCCAGCGCCAGCTGACCGGTGCGGTGACCGCGCCGCCACCCCACGACAGGTCGACGCCGAGGGCCTGGCGCGCCTCGGGCGGCAGCTCCTGGCCCGGCGAGCGGTACTGGAACAGCGCGGGCGGCGGTGGCGTGCCCTCCGGCGCCACGCCCCACAGCTGGTCGGCCTCCACGTAGAGGTTGTGCGGCGCCGGGTGGGGGCCCTGGCGGGAGTAGGAGCCGGTGGCGACGTCGACGCCGGCATCGATGATCGCCGGGTTCGAGCGCACCGCCCCCACGACGCCGGCGTTGCCCCCGGACCAGCCGAGCAGGATCCGGCCGAACTGCGGCAGCAGCTGCACGTCGGTGGTGCGTGCCGAGCGCACGGGGCCCACCCGGCCGGGCTGCTGGGAGTGGAAGATGCCGACGAGGCGGGTGATGTTGCCCTCGACGATCTCTTCGAACACCACGTCGGCCTTCAGCAGCCCGAGCTGGGGCACCGCCGTCTCGCCGGGCGCGTCGAGGTTGTCGACCTTGACCGCCAGCGCCGGGCGGGCCACCAGCGCCGGATCGGCCACGCGCAGCCCGGTGAGCGGAGCCACCGGGCCCGTGGGCGGTTCGGTGGTGGTCGTGGCGATGGTGCTGGTCGTGGTGGTGGGGGCCGCGGTGGTCGTGGTGGTGGGCGCCGCCTCTTCGTCACCACCGCTCGCCAGCACCAGCCCGCCGATCAGGGCGAGGGCGAGGACCCCGAGGCCGCCGCCGACCACCCCGCGGCGGGCGTTCGGCGACAGGGCGCGCCACCAGGCGACGATGCGGTCCATGGGGTCAGAGCTCCCGGAGCGCCTCGATGCGCTCCTCGATCGGCGGGTGCGTGTCGAACAGCCGGTTCCACTTCGAGAGGCGGCCCTCCTCCTCGATCTGCGCGGTGGGCTGCTCGATCCAGAGGTGGGCGGTGGCCCGCGAGCTGGCGTGGACGACCGTCGTGTCGTCGCGGAGCTTCTCGAGCGCCGAGATCAGGCCGGGTGGGTACCGGGTCATCTCGATGGCCGAGACGTCGGCGAGCGACTCGCGGCGCCGGCTCACGGCGAACTGCATGAGCCGGGCCAGCAGCGGCGACAGCAGCAGGAGGGCCAGCCCGAAGATGGCGAGGAAGGGGGCGGCGCCGCCCTCCTGGTCGTTGCGGCCCCGGCGGCCGCCGTTCCACCACATCATCCGGATGCTGATGTCGGCGGCCAGGGTGATGAGGCCGACCATGGTCACCGCGAGGGTCGACACCAAGATGTCGTCGTTCTTGATGTGGCTGAGCTCGTGGGCCAAGACGCCCTCGAGCTCCACCCGGTTCATCTTCTCGAGGAGCCCGGTGGTGACGGCGATCGCCGCGTGCTTGGGGTTGCGGCCGGTGGCGAAGGCGTTCGGCGCCACGTCGTCGATGATGTAGATCCGCGGCTTCGGGAGCCCGCTCGCGATGCAGAGCCCCTCGACGAGGTTGTGCAGCCGGGCGTAGGTGTGGCGGTCGGCCTCGACGGCCCGGCTCATCTTCAGGGCGATGGCGTCGGACTTCCAATAGGACGCCCACGCCGAGCCGACCGACACGACGACCGCGATGAGCACCCCCACGAAGCCCAGGTCGAGGAGGTAGAGGATCGTGGCCACCACCAACGTGGTGAGGACCACGAAGATGGCGATGAGGGCGAGCGAGCGCCGCTTGTTGCTGGCGACCTGGTCGTACACGCCGAGGTCAGAACTGCACGGAGACCGGGCCGCGGGCTTCGCCGCCGGCCTCGAAGTACTCGCGCTCGGTGAAGTGGAACATCCCCGCGATGATGTTGCTCGGCATGGACTGGATCTTGGTGTTGTAGCGGTTCACGGTGTCGTTGTAGAACTGCCGCGCGTAGGCGATCTTGTCCTCGGTGCCCGTGAGCTCCTCCTGCAGGGCGAGGAAGTTCTGGTTCGCCTTCAGGTCGGGATAGGCCTCGGAGAGGGCGAAGATCGACTTCAGCGCCCCGGTGAGGACGTTGTCGGCTTCGGCGGCCTCGGCCGGGCTCGACGCGCTCTGCACCATGTTGCGAGCGCGGATGACCGCGTCGAGGGTCTCCTTCTCGTGGGCTGCGTAGCCCTTGACGGTCTCGACCAGGTTCGGGATCAGATCGGCGCGCCGCGTGAGCTGCACGTCGATCTGCGCCCAGGCGGCCTCGACCTTGTTCTTCAGGGCGACGAGCCCGTTGTACATGACGACGAAGGCGATGCCCACCACGAGGAGCAGCACCACGAGGATGATGACGACGATCACGGCGCCATCCTACGGCAGCCACCCCTCGCCCCTGCGCCGCACCGGCCGCGGCCGCCAGCCGCGAGCGACCGGCGCCGGGGTGCTCACCCGCTCGTAGAGCTCGAGGTAGCGATCGGCGAGGAGGTCCATCGAGAAGGTCCGGGCCCGCTCGGAGCCCGACGCGACCAGCGCCGCCCGGCGAGCCGGATCGGCGAGCACCGTGCGCAGCGCCCCGGCGAGCGCCTCGACCGCTCCGGGCTCCACGAGCAGCCCGTCCACGTCGGGGCGCGCCACCAGGCGGTAGCCGGAGAGGTCGGAGGCCACGATGGCGGCGCCGGCGGCCATGGCCTCGAGGAGCACCACGCCGAACGACTCGCCGCGCAGCGACGGCGCGCAGAAGACGTCGGCCGCACGCAGCCGGCGACGCTTCTCGTCGTCGGAGAGCCGGCCCAGCCACACGAGCCGCGGGTCGCCGGCGTGGCGCACCCGCAGCCGCTCGGTGTCGGGCCCGTCGGATCCGATCCAGACGGTGACGTCGGCGGGGAGCGTCGCCATGGCGGCCAGCAGCATGTCGAGGCCCTTGCGCGGCTCGTGGCGACCGAGGAAGAAGATCACCGGTCCCCCGCCCTCGGGGCGCGGCCACGGGTCCACCGATGCGAACCGCTCCACCTCGATGCCGTTGAAGAGGTGCTCGTAGGTGCCCCCGAGGTGCTCCTGGGCGAGCGCCTCGGCCTCGGCCGACACCACGGCGCGCACGTCGAGGCGCCCGGCGAGCCAGCGCAGGGCCGGGAACAGGTACTGGTAGCTCGCGCTCTCGCCCGCCGCGTGGAACGTGCCCACCAGCGGCGTCGGCTTCAGCAGGCAGGCCGTCATGCACGCCCCGGGCACCATGGGCTCGTGGAGGTGCAGCACGTCGAACCCCTCGTCGCGCACGGCGCGGATGAGCCGCAGCTGCGCGGAGGGGTCGGGCGCGATCGGCGCCACCGAGCCGTTGGCGGCGGTGGGGATCGAGTTGCCGAGGGGCGTGACCCAACCGTCGGGCGGCGGCCCGTCGGAGGGCGCCAGGATGCGGGTCGGGTGGCCCTTGGCGCGCAGCGACCGAGCCAGGCCGAGCACCTGCTCCTGCACGCCACCGGGCACGCTGATGCTGTAGGGGCAGACGAGGCCGACCCGCACCGTCAGCTGCGCTCCCCGGCGAGCGCCCGGTCGCTCGGCCAGTTGGGCTGGAGGAGGTGCCACTGCTCGGGCGCCGGGCGGATGAGCGCCTCCAGCTCGTGGGCGAGCACCTGGGTGATGCGGCCCACATCCTCGCGGAGCTTGCCCTGGCGGGTGGTGTCGATCGGGGGCCGGGCCACCCCGTGGTGCGAACCGCCGTCGAAGTAGCAGGTGGCGGCGATCAGCGGCGCCCCCGAGCGCAGGGCGAGCGTGGCCGGCCCGGCGGGGAGCGTGGTGCGCTCGCCGAAGAAGTCGACCTCGACGCCGCCGCCGGCGATGTCGCGATCGCAAAGGAGCGACACCACCCGGCCGGCCTTGAGCGCCTTGGCCACCCGCGCCCCCGAGTCGGGCCCGAGGGGGACGATCTCCATGCCGAGCTCCTCGCGCAGGGCGATGAACCACTCGGCCAGCTCGGGCGGCTCGACGGGCTCGACCACGGTGGTCACCGGCATGTGGTGGACGCTGGTGAGCCAGAACGCGGCCCACTCCCAGGCACCCAGGTGGGGCATGGCGCAGATCACGCCGTCGCCGGCGTCGAACGCCGTGCGCAGGTGCTCGAAGCCATCGGTGCGCATCCCGGCGTCGAGGACCTCCGGCGGGGTCCCCGGCAGGCGGAACGATTCGATCCAGTAGTCCGTGTACGACCGGAACACGGCGTCGACCGCCCGGTCGACCTCGGCCGGGGCGAGATCGGGGCGGACCCGTCGCTGGTGGCGCGCCACCATCTCACGGCGTCCCGCCATCGCCCGGGAGGCGAGCCAGCCCATCCCGTCGGCGAAGGGGCCCAGCGCCGGCTTGGGCAGCAGGCGCGAGATGGCGCTCCCGGCCCGGTAGGCCGCGTAGCTCGGATCGGGCAGCACGGCGCGCTAGCGGGGCGGGCGCAGCTGCGAGCGGCGCCGGACCTGCCGCGTGGTCGACCGGGCCACCCGCCGATCGGCGGCGCGCCGGTTGCGGCGCTCGCGTCCGGCGATCGCGGCCGGCACCTCGGCGCTGGCCTGCTTCCACACCTTGGCGAAGCGCTGGCCCGCGGTCACGAGGGTGAGGGCGAGCATCACCCAGAGGATCGGGACCAGCACGGAGCTGAAGAGCAGACCGAGGCCCAGGGCGATCAGCCGCTCGGCGCGCTCCATCAGCCCGCCCTTGGCCTCGTAGCCGAGCGACTCGGCCTTGGCCCGCTCGTAGGAGATCAGCATCGACGCACCCAGGACGGCCATGGGCAGCAGGGCGATGCGCCCGGGCTGGGTGGTGGCGAGGTACCAGGCGACGCCGAGCAGGAGGAGGGCGTCGGTGAACCGGTCGGCCACCGAGTCGAAGAACGCACCGCGCGGCGAGGCGGTGCCCGAGGCCTTGGCGACGGCGCCGTCGAGCACGTCGGGCAGGGCGGTGAGCACGAGCAGGAGCAGACCGGCCCGCAGCGCGCCGTTGGCGATGGCGAGCGCGGCGCCGGCGGCCATCACGATCCCGAGCAGGGTCAGGTGGTCGGCGGTGATGCCGGTGCGCTTGATCTGCGCACCGACCGGCCGAAGGGTGCGCTCGGCTTCGGTGCGGAAGCGGCCGTCGAACATTCGGGTGGTCTCCTCGCTGAGGCCCGGGGGTGTGCTTGCAGAAGTTAGCACCCGCGGGCTCGCCGGGGACAGGTTCCCCCTCCCCGCGGTGGGTGAACCCTGCCTCTGGTGGCTCAGCCCTTGGCGAGCGAGCCGTCGAGGTCCGACCAGTCCTCGGGGTTGTCCTCGGTGAAGGCGGCGATGATCTCGGCGTCGACCCCGTCGACGAGCACGAGGCCCCGCCGGGTGGGTGGGTTCTCCGCCGAGTAGAGGAGGATCCGCCACGTCGGCCGGCTCGCCAGGCCCCGCCAGCCCAGCTGGGCCGACGCGTGGCCCACCGGGAACGCCACCCGCTCGGTGGCGGCCACCAGCGCGTCGCGCTCGTCGACCACCAGGTTCCAGCCGGCGAGGAGGTGGTAGGCCCCGATCAGCAGCAGGGCGATGCCACCGACGAGCAGGCCGCGGTTCACGAGGACCCCGTCGGGCCCGGCCACCGCCCAGGTGGCGATGCACCCGATGCCGATCATCAGGTACAAGAAGCCCGGCACCCGCCGACGGTTGTTGTTCGGGAAGACGTAGGGCCCCACGAACTCCGAGACGTTCAGGTCCTCGGGCAGCTGGTCGCGGACCTCGGCGTCGTCGACGTCGGCGGTCGGTTCGGTCGGCTCGGCCACGGGGCCGAGGCTATCGACGCCGACCGAGCCCACCCCAAACCCCCTCAGCCGGGCCAGGCGGCGCGGAGCTTGGCGTAGGACGCCTCCAGCGGCTCGGGCAGCACCCGGGTCTCGGCCACCGTCGTCATGAAGTTGGTGTCGCCGCTCCAGCGCGGCAGGCAGTGGACGTGGAGGTGGTCGGGGATGCCGGCGCCGGCGCCCGCCCCGAGGTTGATCCCCACGTTGACGCCGTCGGGCGCGTACGCGGCGCGGATCGCGGCGACCGCCCGGCGGACCCCGGTCCAGAGCTCGGCCGCCGTGGCCTCGTCGAGGTCGCCGAGATCGGCCGCAGCGACCTGGGGCAGCACCAGGAGGTGGCCCGAGCCGTAGGGGTAGGCGTTGAGCACGGCGAAGCACCGAGCGCCGCGCCAGAGGATGAAGGTCTCCTCGTCGGGCCGTCCGCTGTGGAGGATCCGCTCGAAGAGCGAGCGGCCCGTGTCGTCGGGGCGCAGCTCGGTGTCGTCGCCCGTGATGCGCTCGATGTAGCCGGTGCGCCATCCCGCCCACAGGCGCGCCAGCGCGGGCGACGGCCCGCCCCCGGCCTCGGCTGCGGTGGTCACCGGGCGACGTGGAGCTGGTCGTCGACCTCGTCGGCCACCCGCTGGACCAGCTCGTCGAGGGCGACGCCCCGCTCCACCTCGCCGCCGCGCGGGTTCACGCCGACGGTGCGCGCCGCCACGTCGTCGTCGCCCACCACGAGGACGTAGGGGACCTTCTCCCCCTTCGCCTTGCGGATCCGGTTGCCGAGCTTCTCGGACGCGTCGACCACGTCGGCGCGCAGGCCGAGCGCGCCCGCCACGGCGGCCACCTCGGCGGCGTAGGGACCGTGGTCGTCGCGGACGGGCAGGACGCGGACCTGGACCGGGGCGAGCCAGGTGGGGAACGCCCCGGCGTAGTGCTCGAGGAGCACGCCGAAGAACCGCTCGATCGAGCCGAACAGGGCGCGGTGGATCATCACCGGGGTGTGGCGGCCCCCGTCCTCGCCCACGTACTCGAGGCCCATCCGGTCGGCCATGTTGAAGTCGTACTGGATGGTGGACAGCTGCCAGCTCCGCCCGATGGCGTCACGGACCTTCACGTCGATCTTGGGCCCGTAGAACGCGCCGCCGCCCTCGTCGACCTCGTAGGCGAGCCCCTCCGCCTCGAGTGCCGCCCGGAGGTCGTCGGTGGCGCGGGCCCAGCCCTCGTCGGTGCCGACCGTCTCGGCCTTGGCCGGCCGCGTGGAGAGGTTGGCCTCGAAGTCCTCGAAGCCGAACGCCCGCAGCACCGACAGCACGAAGTTCAGCAGGCTGCGCACTTCGTCGTGGGCCTGCTCGGGGGTGCAGTAGATGTGGCTGTCGTCTTGGGTGAAGCCCCGGATCCGCAGCAGGCCGTGGAGGGTGCCGGACTTCTCGTAGCGATACACCGTGCCGAGCTCGAAGAAGCGCAGCGGCAGCTCGCGGTAGGAGCGCTGCCGGGCCTTGAAGATGGTGTTGTGGCCCGGGCAGTTCATCGGCTTCGGGTAGTACTCGCCGTTGTCCATCTCCATGGGCGG
>JAGQSL010000410.1 GCA_020439525.1 Acidimicrobiales bacterium
GGGTTCAACGCCTACCCGGCCGAGATCGAGAGCCTCCTGCTCGACCACCCGCACATCGCCCAGGTCGCCGTGGTCGGCATCCCCGACGAGCGCATGGGCGAGGTGGCGGCGGCCTTCGTGGTGGCGGCGACGGGCACCGAGCCCGACCCCGACGAGATCGTCGCGTGGGCTCGCGAGCACATGGCCAACTACAAGGCGCCGCGGGTGGTACGCGTGGTGGATGCGCTGCCCTTCAACGCAGGAGGCAAGGTCATGAAGTTCCAGCTCCGGGACCAGCTCGCGGGCGGTGCGCCGTGACCGGGGCCGGCCACGTCGTGGGCCTGGGCCTGTTCAACGAGGACCGCGTCGCGCAGCTCGACGCGATCAAGGCCGCCATGCGGGTGTTCCTCGGGTTCACCCTGGCGTTCCACGGCTACTGGAAGGTGTTCCAGGGCGGCAAGATCGCCGGCACGGCCCGCTGGTTCGACTCGATGGGCATGAAGCCCAACGGTCGGATCCACGCCATCGCGGCGGCGGGCACCGAGCTCGGAGCCGGCACGATGATGGCCCTCGGGCTGCTCACGCCGCTCGCCGCCGCCGGCTACGTCGGGTTGATGATCGTCGCCGCGTGGACGGTGCACCGAGCCAACGGCTACCGCTCCGGCGTCGACGGGTGGGAGTACAACTCGGTGCTCGCCGCGTCGGCGGCCTACCTCGCCGCCACCGGTCCCGGTCGTTGGTCGCTCGACCAGGCGATCGGACTCGACGTGCCGTTCCGCCCGGCCCTCGCCCTGCTCATCGCCCTCGGCGTCGGCACGATCGGTGGCGTCGGGCTGCTCGTCACCTGCTATCGCCCGCCGGCTCCCGCGCCCGACGCCGACGCCGACGCGTGAGCAGCCCAGCGTGACGGAGGAGGAGTCGGTGGCGGGAGACGACGATCAGGACCAGGAGCCCGAGCCCCGCGCGGCCGATGGGCGGGTGCCCGGCCGCCGGGGGCTGGCCACGCGCCAGCGGCTGCTCGACTGCACCGCAGCGATGCTGCGCACCACGTCGTACCGCGACGTGAAGGTCGTCGACATCGCTCGGGAGGCGGGCACCTCGCCGGCCACCTTCTACCAGTACTTCCCCGACGTCGAGTCGGCCATCTTGGTGCTCGCCGACGACATGGTGGCCGCCGGTGGCCAGCGCTTCGCCGACCTCGTGGTGGCGTCGTCGTGGAAGGGGCGCGCCGGCTACGAGGCGGCCGAGGACCTCGCCGACGCGGTGCTCGAGTTCTGGTCGGAGCACCAGCCGGTGCTGCGCGTGGTCGACCTGGCCACCGACGAGGGCGACGGTCGCTTCGCCAACGTGCGCACCCGCCTGCTGAACGACCTCAACAACGCGCTCGCCGCGGCCGCCCGCGAGCAGCAGCGCGGCGGGCGCGGCCAGGTGGGGCTCGACCCCAACGCGGTGGCGGGCGTGCTGGTCGCCATGCTCGCCCACGTCTCGGCCCACCGCCTCGGCTTCGAGTTCTGGGGCGTGCGCACCGACGACCTGCGCGCCACCATGGCCCGCATCATCTTCTGGTCGGTCACCGGCGCCAAGCCGGCCACCTGAGCCTCCGAGGAGCGCACCGTGAAGCTCGACGACGTCGACGGCGAGGGGTTCCAGATCGAGGACCGGCGCGGCCAGCGCAGCGCCTCGGATGGCCTGGGCGGGCTCGGCGCCGTCCTCGGGGGCAAGGGAGCCAAGGCGGGCATCCCGGCGCTCATCTTGGTGGTGATCGTCGCCCTGGTCAGCCAGGCCGGCGGGGGCGGCGGCGGGACGGGCGGCATCGACGACGTGCTCGGCCAGCTCACCGGCGACGGCGCCCGGAGCGAGGCGGCGCCCGCCAGCGCCGGCGGCACCAAGGACGAGCAGTACCGCTTCGTGGGCGATGTCGGGACCCTGCTCGAGGACTACTGGAGCGACGCGTTCGACCGCTCGGGCGAGCGCTTCGAGCCCACGTCGCTCGTGATCTTCGACGCCCCCACCGACACGGGCGGCTGCGGGGTCGGCACCCCCGAGGCCGGGCCGTTCTACTGCCCGCCGTCGCAGAAGATCTTCATCGACTTCGGCTTCTACCGGCGCCTCGAGGAGCAGCTCGGGTTCGGTGGCGACTTCGCCATGGCCTACGTGCTCGCCCACGAGTACGGCCACCACATCCAGAACCTGCTCGGCATCGACGACGAGGTCCGCAAGGCGCAGGACGGCGCGTCGCAGGCGGAGGCCAACGCCCTGTCGGTGAAGCTGGAGCTGCAGGCCGACTGCTTCGCCGGCGTGTGGGCGAAGTCGGCCTACGAGGACCAGCGCCTCGAGGCCGGCGACCTCGACGAGGCGATCGACGCTGCCCAAGCGGTGGGCGACGACGCGATCCAAGGCGCCAACGCCAACCAGGAGTCGTTCACCCACGGGTCGTCGGAGCAGCGCAAGCAGTGGTTCTCCACCGGCTTCGAGACCGGCGACCCCTCCGCCTGCGACACGTTCTCCTGAGCGGCGCCGACGCCCGGTCGCGGTGGCCGCGAGGCGCTCCGTGATCTGACACAGTGTCAGGTCATGGGGACGATCCTGCCCGAGGGGCGGCTGGCCGTGGGCATGCAGCTGCCGATCCAGTCGCAGTCGACGAACTTCGTGGAGCCCTGGGAGCGCAGCGCGGGCGCTGCTGAGCTGGGGCGCATCGCCCAGGCGGCCGATCGGGCCGGCTTCTTCTACGTGGCGGTCTGCGACCACATCGCCATCCCGTCCGAGCAGGCGCCCGTGATGAGCGAGGCCTGGTGGGACACGGTGGCCACGCTCGGGTGGCTCGCCGGGATCACCGAGCGGGTGCGGCTGCTGAGCCACGTCTACGTGCCCGCCTACCGTCACCCCCTCGCCACCGCGAAGGCGTTCTCCACGCTCGACGTCGTGTCGGGCGGTCGGGTGATCATGGGCGTCGGCGCCGGGCACGTGAAGGGCGAGTTCGAGCTGCTCGGCTTGCCCTTCGACCAGCGCGGCGCCCTGCTCGACGAGGCGATCGACGCCCTCCGGGCCGCCTTCGCCGAGGACTACCCCACGCTTCCCGGGCCCCGGTGGCCGGCGGCCGACCTCGGCCAGCAGCCCCGGCCGATCCAGGAGGACGGCCCGCCGATCTGGGTCGGCGGCTCGTCGCCGGCCGCGCTGCGCCGCGCGGCCCAGCGCGGGGACGGGTGGCTACCGCAGGGCCCGGTGACCCCCGAGCTGGTGGCGCGGATCCACGAGCTGCGAGACGCCGCCGGCCGCCACGACCGCTTCGACATCGGAGGCCTCGTCGGACCCACCTACGTCGGCGATCCCGATTGGGACCTGGGCGGGCCCGCCCTCGCCGGCGCTCCCGAGAAGATCGCCCACGTGCTGAAGAAGTTCCAGGCCATGGGCGTCGGGCAGGTGCAGGTGCGCCTGCGGTCGCGCTCGGCCGACGAGCTGGTCGAGCAGATCGAGCGCTTCGGCGCCGAGGTCGTCCCGCTGCTGGGCTGAGCCCCGCCCCCCACCCCCAAAGGAAGGTCTCCATGCTGCTCGAAGGCAAGGTCGGCATCGTCTCGGGCATCGGCCCCGGGATGGGCCGCGACATCTCGCTGGCGTTCGCCCGGGAGGGCGCGGACGTGGTGCTGGTCGGGCGCACCGCGTCCAAGCTCGAGGGCGTCGCCGCCGAGGTCGAGGCGCTCGGGCGCCGGGCCCTGCCGGTCGTGTGCGACATCGCGGACGAGGCGGCCTGCCGGGCGGCCGTCGAGCAGGCCGCCACCGCGCTCGGGCGCATCGACATCGTCGTGAACAACGCCTACGACGGGGGCGATGCCAAGGAGTTCATGGAGGCCGACCTCGACCGGTGGCGCCAGACCATGGAGGTCAACCTCTTCGGTTCGCTGCACATGACCCGCGCCGCGGTGCCCCACCTCGAGGCCACCGGCGACGGTCGGGTGATCATGATCAACACCATGAGCACCCAGCGCATCCAGCACCGCTGGGGCGCGTACGCGGCGTCGAAGGGCGCGCTGGCGACGGTGACCAAGACGCTGGCGCTCGAGCTGGGCCCCCGCGGCATCCGGGTCAACGGCGTGCACCCCGGCTACATCTACGGCGACTCGGTGGAGTGGTTCTTCAACCACCAGGCCGAGAAGCGGGGCGTCACCTTCCAGGAGGTGTACGACGAGGTCGCCTCGGAGACCTGCCTCGGCTACCTCCCGCACTCCGAGGAGATCGCCGGCACCGTCGTGTTCTTCGCCTCGCCGCTCGCCAAGCCGGTCACCGGCCAGATGATCGGCGTCAACGGCGGCCACTGGTTCAACGGCTGAGGAGGCCCAGATGAGCGAGCTCGACGCCGACCTCGAGGGCGACGACGACCACGTGCGCCTGTTCGCGTTCGTGCGGCGCAAGGAGGGGATGAGCCGCGAGGACTTCCTCACCTACTGGCACACCCGCCACGGTCCGCTCATCCGCGACACGCCGGAGCTGGGCGGGCGCACCATCCGCTACCACCAGCACCCGACGGCACCCCAGGACGGGTCGGGGTTCGATGGCGTGGCGATGCAGGAGTTCGCCTCCTGGGACGACTTCCTCGCCATGCTCGGGGGCGACGCCGGTCGGGCGATGCGCGAGGACGAGGCCAACTTCCTCGACTCCTCGTCGATCAAGGTCGTGTTCACCCGGGGCCGGGTCGTGATGATCGATCCCGACCTGGCCGGGGACGGGGCGTCGTCGTGAGCGACCGGTTCGCCGGGCGCTCGTTCCTGGTGACCGGTGGCGGGTCGGGGATCGGCGCGGCCACCTGCCGGCTGGTCGCCGGCGAGGGCGCGCTCGTGACGGTGCTCGACCGCGACGGCGACGCCGCGGCGCGCGTCGCCGACGAGGTCGGCGGCCGGGCCGTGGCCTGCGACGTGCGCGACGCCGAGGCGGTCGATGCGGCCGTGCGCGAGGCGGCCGAGGCGATGGGCGGGCTCACCGACCTGGTGAACAACGCCGGGATCGGCACGGCCAAGCCGCTCCTGTCCTACACCGACAAGGAGTGGGCGCTGCTGATCGGCGTCAACCTCACCGGCACCTTCCACGGCATCCGTGCCGCGGCGCCGATCATGCTCGAGGCCGGTGGCGGCTCGATCGTCAACAACGCCTCGCTCACCGGGGTCCGCCCCACCCGGGGGGAGGCGCCGTACTCGGCGGCC
>JAGQSL010000041.1 GCA_020439525.1 Acidimicrobiales bacterium
ATGACCGTGTGCAACATGAGCATCGAGGCCGGCGCCAAGGCCGGGCTCATCGCCCCCGACCAGACCACCTTCGACTACCTCCAGGGTCGCCAGCACGCCCCCGCTGGCGCGGCCTGGGACGAGGCGGTGGCCCACTGGCAGACGCTGCCCACCGACGACGGCGCCACCTTCGACAAGGAGGTCGTGCTCGACGCCGCCGAGATCTTCCCGCACGTGTCGTGGGGCACCAACCCGGGCCAGGTGGCGCCGATCACCGCGGCGGTGCCCGACCCGTCGAGCTTCGCCGACCCGGTCGAGCGCAACGCCGCCACCCGCGCCCTCGAGTACATGGGCCTCACCGCCGGCACCCCGCTCCAGGAGGTCGGCGTCGACACGGTGTTCATCGGCTCGTGCACGAACGGGCGCATCGAGGACCTGCGGGCCGTGGCCGAGGTGGCCAAGGGCCGTCGGGTCGCCTCGGGCACCCGCACCCTCGTCGTCCCGGGCTCCTGGGCCGTCAAGGCCCAGGCCGAGGCCGAAGGGATCGACCGGGTGCTGGTCGACGCCGGCTTCGACTGGCGCGACCCGGGCTGCTCGATGTGCCTCGCCATGAACCCCGACAAGCTCGCCCCCGGCGAGCGGTGCGCCTCCACCAGCAACCGCAACTTCGAGGGCCGGCAGGGCCGAGGCGGTCGCACCCACCTCGTCTCGCCCGCCGTCGCCGCCGCCACGGCCATCGCCGGCCACTTCGCCACCCCGGAGGACCTCTGACCATGGACGCCGTCCGCATCGTCACCGGTACCGCGGTCCCGCTCGACCGCTCCGACGTCGACACCGACCAGATCATCCCGTCCGACTGGCTCAAGCAGGTGGAGCGCACCGGCTTCGAGAAGGGCTTGTTCTCGGAGTGGCGCGACGACCGCGACTTCGTGCTCAACCAGGAGCAGTACGCCGGGGCCACCATCCTCGTGGCCGGGCCCAACTTCGGCACCGGCTCGTCGCGCGAGCACGCCGTGTGGGCCATCCAGCAGTACGGGTTCCGCGCCGTGATCTCCCCGCGCTTCGGCGACATCTTCCGCAACAACAGCACCAAGAACGGGTTGGTCCCGGTCGTGGTCAGCCCCGAGGTGGGCGAGCAGCTGCTGCAGGCGATCGAGGCCGACCCCACCCTCGAGCTGACGATCGACGTCGAGCGCAAGACGCTCGAAGCACCGGCCCTCGGGCTCTCGGTGTCGTTCCCGCTCGACGACTCGGTGCAGCACCGCTTCCTCGAGGGCCTCGACGACATCGGCATCACCCTGCGCCAGGCCGACGACATCGCCGCCTACGAGGCCGGGCGCCCCGGCTGGTTCCCCACCACCGCCTGAGGTCGGTTCCACCCGGCGGCCGGGCCGGGTAGGGGACGGCCATGGCCCACGTCCTCGTCACCGGCGCCACCGGCTACATCGGCGGCCGCCTCGTGCCCGAGCTGCTCGCCGCCGGCCACCGGGTCCGGTGCCTCGCCCGCACGCCCTCCAAGCTCGACGACCAGCCCTGGCGCGCCGAGGTCGAGGTCATCCGCGGCGACGTGACCGATCCGGCGTCGCTCGCCTCGGCGATGGAGGGCGTCGACGTGGCGCTCTTCCTCGTGCACTCGATGGGCGGCCCCGCCGACTTCGACGCGACCGACCGCCAGGGCGCGGCCTGCTTCCGCGACGCCGCCGCCGAGGCGGGCGTCGGTCGCATCGTGTACCTCGGCGGGCTCGGGCGCGACGACGACCCGGACCTGTCGCGCCACCTGCGCAGCCGCCACGAGGTCGGCGCCGTGCTCGCCGCCGGCCCGGTGCCGGTCACCGAGCTGCGCGCCGCGGTGATCATCGGGTCGGGCTCGGCCAGCTTCGAGATGCTGCGCTACCTGGTGGAGGTCCTCCCGGTGATGATCACGCCCCGCTGGGTCGACAACCGCTGCCAGCCCATCGCCATCCGCGACGTGCTCGGTCAGCTCGTGGCCGCCGTCGACGACGACGGCGCGGGCCACCGGCGCCTCGAGATCGGCGGCCCCGACGTGCTCACCTACCGCCAGATGATGCAGGTCTACGCCGAGGTCGCCGGCCTCTCCCGTCGGCGGGTCGTGTCGGTCCCGGTGCTGACCCCGGCGCTCTCCTCGCGCTGGGTCGGGCTGGTCACGCCCCTCCCCGCCGGCCTGGCCCGCCCGCTCGTGGAGAGCCTCATCAACGAGGTGGTGGTCACCCGACCGACTCCGCCACCCCCGGGCCACCCCGAGCCCCTGTCGTTCCGCCGGGCGGTGGAGCTCGCCCTCGAGCGCTCGGCCGACCTCCAGGTGGCCACGCGCTGGTCGGACGCCGCCCTGTCGGGGAGCACCCCCGCCGACCCGCTCCCCACCGATCCCGACTGGGCGGGCGGCAGCCTCCTCACCGACCACCAGACCGCCCGCTCGAGCGCACCGCCCTCGGCTGTGTTCGCCACCGTCACCGGCATCGGCGGGGACCGGGGGTGGTACGTGACGCCGCTGCTGTGGCAGCTGCGCGGCTGGGCCGACAAGCTCGTCGGTGGCGTCGGGATGCGGCGCGGGCGGCGGCACCCCGACGACCTGTGGGTGGGCGACGCGCTCGACTTCTGGCGGGTCGAGGCGGTGGAGCCCGACGCGCTCGTGCGGCTGCGAGCCGAGATGAAGCTCCCCGGCGAGGCGTGGCTCCAGTGGACGATCCGACCCGACGGGGAGGGCGCCGTGCTCGACCAGCAGGCGATCTTCTACCCCCGAGGGCTGCTCGGACGCCTCTACTGGTACGCCCTCATCCCCTTCCACGCGGTGATCTTCGCCCGCATGGGCCGCCAGCTCGCCCAGGCGGCGGAACGGCGCGGCCGCGGTGCCGCGACGCCGGCGCGGAGCCCGGCCCGCGCGACGACGTGAGGTCGCCCGAGGCCGCTCAGCCAGCGGCCGCGGCCTCGACCCCCCGTGCGGGTCGCCGGCGCCAGCGCGGCGAGCGCCACCCGGTGCCGGCGCAGCGACCACGCCACGGCGCCCGCCCAGACGGCCGCGATGGCGAGGTAGGTCAGGGCGGCGCCCGCGCCCGTCACCTCGGCCGTGCCCAGGAGGGTGCGGGCGTTGGTCAGCACGATGAAGCCGCCGACGAGCGACCCGAGCAGCTGCGGCGGGATCGTGCGCACCAAGTAGGCGGCGATGGGGGCGGCGACGAGACCGCCGCCGAGCAACGCCAGCACGTAGTCGAGCCGGACGCCCTCGTTGCCGATGCCGATCAGGAACCCCAGGCTGGCGGCGAGGGCGACGAGGAACTCGGAGGTGTCGACCGATCCGATCACCTTGCGGGGCTCGACTCGACCGGACACGAGCAGCGTCGGCGTGGCGACCGGGCCCCATCCGCCACCGCCCGTGGCATCGACGAACCCGGCGACGAGGCCGATCGGGCCCAGCACCCGGGAGCGGAGCGACCGCGTCGGGTCGGCGGGGCGCAGCGTGCCGAAGGTGAAGCGCACCAAGACGTAGGCACCGAGCGTCGCCAAGATGACCGCCATCGCCGGCTTCGCCGCCTCGGTCGACAGGTTCGAGAGGAACGTGGCGCCGGCGAACGCACCGATCGCGCCGGGCACGCCGAGGCGGGCCACGATGCGCCAGTCCACGTTGCCGAAGCGCGAGTGCGACGCACCCGAGGCGAGGGTCGTGCCGATCTCGGCCAGGTGGACCGAGGCCGACGCCGCGGCCGGAGCCAGGCCGGCGGCCAGCATCATCGACGACGAGGTCACCCCGTAGGCCATGCCCAGGGCGCCGTCGACGAGTTGGGCGACGAGGCCGACGATGGCCAACACGATGATCTTGCGCACGGGGTCCCGCTCCTTATTCCTACTAGTTCAGTAGACAATATGGATATAGGAGGGTCTGCGCAAGCGGCGGCCGTCCGAGCCGTGCGCCCGGCCCTTGTAGCCTGGGGCCATGTCGGGAGGGCGCTGGAGTCGCATCGTGCTGGCCGCGCTGGTCGCCGTCGGCGCGCTGGCGCTGCTCCGCAAGCTTCGCGGCCCGGCGGCGCCGCAGTTCTCCGACCACCCATCGGTGTCGGGCGGCCCCACGATCGAGCAGCCGGCCACCGCCGTCTCGCCGGTTGCGATGGGTCCGGCATCGGTCGATGCGCCCGCCCCCGCCCCCGCCCCCGCGCCCGAGACCGACGCACCGGAGGGGCCGGGCTCGGACACCGGCTGGGTGCCGCCGGTGGAGGGGACGTGCCCCGACGGCTATCCCATCAAGGCCAAGGAGTCCTCGGGCATCTTCCACCGCCCGGGCGGGCTGGCCTACGAGCGCACCAAGCCCGACCGCTGCTA
>JAGQSL010000042.1 GCA_020439525.1 Acidimicrobiales bacterium
CGAGGAGTCGCGGTCGCGCTGGTGAGCGGTCCCCGGGGGTGGCGGAGGCTCGGCGCAGCGGAGGGCGAACCGCTGCGCCGAGTCCTCGGACCGGTCCGGCTCCCGACGGGCCGGTCATCGCACGACCAGGATCTTGGCCCACCGCCCTGGGAGCGATCCGAGGGGAAGCTGGGAGTTCGCCGAGAGCCGAGCCGGGGGTGTCCGACGCCTCACCCCTCGGACCGGGCTGCGGCGCCGGGCACCGCCTAGCCTGACTCGTCGGCCCTGCGCCCGACCGAGGTCGGCCGCAGCAGGGCCCCCTCGACCCCCTCTCACCGGAGCCTCCCTTGACCGACGACACCACCGCCATCGCCCCCGCCACCGGCAAGCTGGGCGTCCTCCTGCCCGGCATGGGCGCCGTCGGCACCACCTTCATCGCGGGTTGCCTGGCCGTCCGCAAGGGCCTGGCGAAGCCGTTCGGCTCGCTCACCCAGATGGGCACCATCCGCCTGGGCAACCGGGCCGACCAGAACGTCCCGCTGATCAACGACTACGTCCCGCTGGCCCAGCTCGACGACCTGGCCTTCGGTGGCTGGGACGTCTTCGAGGACGACGCCTACGTCGCCGCCAGCCGCGCCGGCGTGCTCGACGGCCACATGCTCGAGCAGCTGGGCGAGGAGCTGCGCGCCATCAAGCCGATGACCGCGGTGTTCGAGCAGTCCTACGTCAAGAACCTCCACGGCGACCACGTGAAGGAGGGCACCTCCAAGTGGGACCTGGCCGAGCAGCTCGTCGCCGACATCCAGGCGTTCAGCGAGGCCAACGGGTGCGACCGGCTCGTCGCCGTGTGGTGCGGCTCCACCGAGGTGTACCGCGAGCCGAGCGCCGTCCACCAGACGCTCGCCGCCTTCGAGCAGGGCCTGAAGGACTCCGCGCCCGAGATCGCCCCGAGCCAGATCTACGCGTACGCGCTGCTGAAGCTGGGGATCCCGCTGGCCAACGGCGCGCCGAACCTCAACCTCGACACGCCGGCGCTCATGGAGCTGGCCGCCGCCAACCACGTGCCCTACACCGGCAAGGACTTCAAGACGGGCCAGACCCTGATGAAGACGATCCTCGCCCCCGGCCTGAAGACCCGCATGCTCGGCGTCGAGGGCTGGTACTCCACCAACATCCTCGGCAACCGCGACGGCGAGATCCTCGACGACCCGGAGAGCTTCAAGGCCAAGGAGGTCTCGAAGCTCGGCGTGCTCGACACCATCTTCGAGCCCGAGCGCTACCCCGACCTCTACGGCGACATCCACCACGTGGTCCGCATCAACTACTACCCCCCGCGCGGCGACAACAAGGAGGGGTGGGACAACATCGACATCTTCGGGTGGCTCGGCTACAAGATGCAGATCAAGGTCGACTTCCTCTGCCGGGACTCGATCCTCGCCGCCCCGCTGGTGCTCGACCTCGCCCTGTTCCTCGACCTCGCCAAGCGGGCCGGGATGGAGGGCAACCAGGACTGGCTGAGCTTCTACTGGAAGTCGCCCCAGGAGCCGGCACCGGGCCTCAAGCCCGAGCACGACATCTTCATCCAGCAGATGAAGCTGAAGAACACGCTGCGCCAGCTGATGGGCGACTCGCCGGTCACCCACCTCGACGAGGTGGAGTAGCCGCTACCAGTCGCCGCCCGGCGAACGCGCCGACGCCCGGCCGCATCGGCCGGGCGTCGGTCGTCGCAGGTCCGCGCGGTGGGCGGTCAGCTCGG
This sequence comes from Acidimicrobiales bacterium, assembly GCA_020439525.1. Lineage (GTDB taxonomy): Bacteria > Actinomycetota > Acidimicrobiia > Acidimicrobiales > Iamiaceae > Aquihabitans. Next base: position 1,736 of record JAGQSL010000042.1, read on the forward strand.
TGGCGTGATCTCGATGTCGGCGCCGAAGTCGTAGAACTCGATGGTGGCGCGCTCCTGCTGCTCCACCCCGTCCTCGCCGACGCCCTGGTCGAGCTCGACCTGGATCCGGCGGATGAGGTCGTCGGCGATCCACAGGTCGATCGCGTCGACGTGCTCGGGGTACTCGAGCTCGAACATGGCCACCCGGGAGGGCGACAGGGCGGCGAGCGCGGCGCGCGACTGGGGCGTCAGCGTGGCGCGGAGGTGGCGCGCCGTGGTGCCCTGCACGTCCTCCTCGCCCAGCTCCTCCAGGGTCGAGCCGTCGAGGATCGCCTCCACCACCGCCGCCGACGACGACGCGAACGCGGCGTTGCGCTCCTCGGGCGGCACGCCGGTGCGCTCCTCGCCGTCCTCCCACACGGTGTCGCCGATGACCACGGTGGTCGCGGACTCCTCGTGGCCGTCGGCGTAGGTCGCCTCCGACCGGATGCGGTAGTTGGCTCCGTCGGCCTCGGCCTCCAGCCGATTGGTGGAGCCAGGCCGTTCGTAGACGGCGGTGATCCGGAGGGTGGTGGCGTCGCCGGTGCCGTGGGCGGCATCGGCCAACGCCACGGATGCGCTCGCCGGCTCCGGGTCGGTGCCCGGTGCGACGACGACGAGCCCGACGACGACGGCGACGACCGCGGCCGCCGCCAAGGCCAGGGCGAGGTGACGGCGAGGGCGGTGCTCGGCTCGGTCGGGGGTGGTCGAGGCGGGCGGTGCCTCGGCGGTGGTCGGGGCGGTGGCCATGGCGAGCTCCAAGATGGCGAGGTGACGGGTCGACCCGGCGGGCGGGGGCGGGTCTCCCGCGACCGGGTCGAGCGCCGCGAGGGCGTCGTGGAGCTCGGCGGGCAGCTCGTCGCCGCGTGCGTCGTCGGGGTGCTCGGTGGTCATGGGGTGTCCTCCTCCCATCCGGTGGGTCGACCGTTGGATGTCCTCGATGCCACCGGGTCTTTCACCTCCGGATCGAGCAGCGACGCGAGGCGTCGTCGAGCGCGGTGGAGCCGGATCGACGCCGCGTTCGGCGTGCAGCCCAGGAGCACGGCGATCTCGTGGACCGGCAGCCCGTCCCAGGCGCGCAGCACCAGGAGCTCGCGGTCGTCGTCGTCGAGGCGACCGAGGGCGACGGCGAGGCGGTCTCGGTCGGGGCCGTGCTCGTCGGGGGCGAGGATCGCCGCCGGTGCGGTGGCCGCCGCGTCGTGGAGGCGCAGCAGCAGGCGCTCTCGCCGTCCCGCACCCCGGCGCTGGTTGGCGACGACGCGCCGCGCGACGCCGTAGAGCCACAGGTGCAGCTCGTCGTCGGAGGGCAGCTCGCGGCGGCGGCGCCAGGCGATCGCAAACGTCTCGGCGGCGACCTCGTCGGCGTCGGCGGCCGATTCGCAGCGGCGGCGGGAGAACCGCCAGACCCGGTCGAAGTGGTCCGCGAACAGCGCGCGGAACCGCCGCTCGTCGAGATCGGGGTCGGGGTCGGACGCCATCGTCCCTCCATGTCCGCCCACGGTCCGATCTTTCACGGATCCGCCGCTCGTCGAGTGGTCCCCGCGTCGGCCTACCAGTCGATGCCGAGGACGCCGCGCATCGCCGCCTCGAAGTCGGCGTCGCCGAGCTCCTTGCGGGCACCGAGGACCATCTCGGCGTCCGCGCCCACGGGCACCCGCAGCGGCGTCGCCGGGTCCTCGATCGCGTCGGCGATCGCCTCGCCCACCAGCGCCGGCGCCGGTCGCCCGCTCGGGCCCACCAGGGTGTCGTCGGCGCCGCTCCACTGGCGGCGCAGCTCCTCGTAGGGCGACCCCTCCTCGCCGTGGCGCACCGCGTTGCGCATGCCCGGCGCGATGTAGCCCGGCTCGACGATGACGACCCGCAGGCCGAAGTGCCCGACCTCGAAGGCCAGCGACTCCGAGAGCGCTTCGAGCGCGTGCTTGGTGGCGCAGTACGCCCCGGACAGCGGCGCCGCCACCCGGCCCTCGACGCTCGTGACGTTGACGATCACGCCGGCGCCGCGCTCGCGCATCGTCGGCACGACCGCCCGCACCAGGCGCATCGGGCCGAACGTGTTCGTCTCGAACATCCGCAGCAGCGCCTCGTGCGGGTAGGTCTCGAGCGGCCCGGTCTCGGTGATGCCGGCGTTGTTGACGATGGCATCGAGGTCGCCCGCGGCGGCGACGCAGGCGGCGACCGAGGCATCGCTGGTCACGTCGAGCGCGAGGCGGGCGGCGACGTCGAGCTCGGCCAGCACCTCGGGGCGGCGCGCCGTGGCCACCACCTCGTGGCCTCGGGTGGCGAGCACCTCCGCCGTGGCCCGGCCGATGCCCGAACCGGCCCCGGTGACGAGGACCCTCATCGAGCACCCCCGGGAGCGGAGGTGGCGATCACGCCGGCGACGTGCGCCGGGGTGAGGCCCAGGGCGGCACCGATCTGCTCGAGCAGCTGGCGCTGGGCTGGCGTCGGCGGTCCCGCCGCGCCCGCCACCGTGGTCAGCTCGGCCAAGAAGCGCTCCTTGGAGCCGAGGTCGAGGCCGTCGGCCAGGGGGGCCACGTACTGCGGCGCCTGGGCCGGGTCGAGCACCTCGAGGTCGGTGGTGAGGGTGGCGTCGTCGTAGCCGGCCACGAGTGACCCGATGGTACGCACGGCGCTCGCCCGCAACGCCAGGGCCGTGCGGTCGCCGGCCCCCACCAGGAGCGCCGCCAGGACCCGGACCGCGTCGCTTCGCACCTGCGCCACGCCGGCGCCGGTGGGGAGCTCGAGCACCGCGGGGTCGAAGCTGTTGCGGCAGGTGTCGCAGCGCACCGCCCGGCCCAGCTCGCCCAGCGGGATGACCGGCAGGAAGAACAGGGTGAACCAGCGCCGCAGCGACACGAGCGCGCCCTGGCGGTCGGCCCGGCAGTGGGGGCACGCGAACAGCAGCGCCTGCAGGACCTTCGCTCGGACCTTGGTCCCCATGATGATCAACGTGCACGTCCCTCGTCGCTCGACGTGCCCCGAGGGTACGTGCCGGCGCGCCGGTAGCATGACGAGACCATGGACGACGCCACCACCACCGTGCCCGAGGCCGATCCGGCGGCCACCGCCTCGAAGCCGGTGCCCCTCACCGTCACGGAGGCGGCCCTGGCCCAGGTGCTGCAGATCCTCGCCGCCGAGGACCAGCCCGAGCAGCTCGGCCTGCGCATCGCCGTCACCGGGACCCGAGGCGTCGAGTACGCCTACGACCTCTCGTTCGACGAGCTGTCCGAGGCCGCCGACGACGACCTGATCTACGACCAGGGCGAGCTGCGGGTGATCGTCCCCGCCGACAGCGTGGACCCGCTGTGGGGGGCGACGCTGGACCTCCCGTCGGTCGAGGGCCAGGGTGGGCTCGTCATCCGCAACCCGAACCGCCCCGACCCGCTGAGCGGCGGCCTCGAGGTCGAGCTCTCCGGCACGATCGCCGAGCGGGTCGAGCAGCTGCTCACCCAGCAGATCAACCCCGCCCTCGCGGCCCACGGCGGCTTCGCCGGGCTGGTCGAGGTGATCGACGGCCCCGAGGGCCCCGAGACCACCGGGGCCAAGGTCGTCGTCACCATGGGCGGCGGCTGCCAGGGCTGCGCCGTGAGCGCCGTCACCCTGCGCGACGGCATCCAGCAGGCCATCCTCGAGCACATCCCCGAGGTGGTCGAGGTCCTCGACGCCACCGACCACGACGCCGGCGCCAACCCCTTCTACACCTGACCGAGCCGCTCACGGCTCGATCTCGGTGACGAGGTTCGGGCGATCTCGACCGCTGGGCGTGCACGATCGCCCGCTCCTTGGGGTGGGGCTGGCGTCGGCGAGGAGGTTCGGGCGATCTCGTCTGCCTGGCGGCCACGATCGCCCGAGCCTCTCGGGCGGCGGGCCTCGCACGTGAGTGAAGCTCAACCCAGGGCTGCGACCACCGCCGCCACGATCTGGGCATCCGACATCGCCCAGGTGAAGCGCAGCAGCCGCCAGCCGGCGAGCACGACCTCGTTGCCGCGCACGCGGTCGGCGTCGAACGCCGACCGCAGCCCGTGCTCGGCCCACCCGTCGAGCTCGATGGCGAGCAGGGCACCGGGGTAGGCCAAGTCGAGGAAGCCGTGGCGTCCGCCGGCTCGCTCGAACCGCCACTGGCGCTCCGGGGCCGGGAGCCCGGCGCGAGCCAGCGCCTCGATCACCCGAGCCTCCAGCGCCGAGCGGCCCGGGTCGTGGCCGTCGCTGCGGAGGGCGAGCGCAGCGACGAGCGATGGCGGGATGCGGCGACCTGGACCCGCGAGCTCGCTCGCCCGCCCGGCGACCGAGGTGATCGACAGGCCGTGGTCGCGGATGCCCAGGTCGACCCAGCGTCCGACGAGGCGCTCGCCGGCGCTCGCCGAGGCATCGACGATCGTGCGGGGGAGCGTGGTGCACGCGATCCCGTGGCGCGAGGACCGATCGGCGCTGGTGAGGTGGCGGGACCGGTGGGCGACGACGCCCTCGAGGCGGACCCGTCGCTCGTCGGGGACCACGAGCTCGATCGGGCCCGAGCGCTCGACGAGGCCCCACAGCCGGGCGGCGGTCCGATGGCTGGCCCATGCGTCGGGCCCGGCGGCGAGCACCGCGGCCATGGCGCGCTGCTCCCAGGTCGACGGCGGCGCGCCGATCGCGTAGACGCCGGCTCGCGCCCGGGACCAGGCACCTCGGGCGATCCGGCGTCCGATGGCGCCGTCGGAGCCGCCTGCGGCCAGCGCCTGGGCGCGGGTGATCAGGCCGTGCTGTCGCCTGGCGAGCGCCACCAGGGCTCGTTCGTCCACGGGCACCTCCGCCGATCGTGGGCGGTCACCCTGGCGCGCGTCGCAGGCGAAATCCACGCCTGCGACCCATCTGGCGCATCCGGCGCGAGGTTCGGGCGATCTCGTCCGCTGGGCGTGCACGATCGCCCGCGCCTCGCCCGAGGGAGGCGCCCGCGGCGCAGGGAGGCGCTAGCCGGCGAGGAGGCGGCGGGCGGTGGCGGCGAGGCCCGCCGCGTCGAGGCCGAGCTCGGCGAGGATGGCGTCGGGCTTGGCCTGGGGCAGGTAGGCGGTGGGCACGCCCTCGACGGCCACCCGGGGCGTGCGCCCGGTGCCGAGCGTGCGCTCCGCGACCTCGCGGGCGATGGCGGCGCCGATGCCGCCCTCGCGCAGGCCGTCCTCGGCGGTGACCACGCCGTCGAAGCGCGCCGCATCGTCGAGCATCGCCGGGTCGAGCGGCTTCACGACCCGAGGGTCCCAGACCGTCGCCTCGATGCCCTCGGCGGCGAGCAGCGCGGCGGCGCCGAGGCAGGCGCCCAGCATCTTGCCCACGCCGATCAGGCAGACGTCGCCGCCCGAGCGCGCCTTGCGGGCCGACAGGCCGTGGCCGACCTCGGCGTCGTCGACCATCGGGGCGGGCGTCTTGGGCCAGCGCAGCGAGGCGGGGCCGTCGCACAGCTCCAGGGCGTCGTGCAGCTGCACCTGGAGCTCCTGGTACGACGACGGGGCGAACATGGTCATGCCCGGCACCTTGGAGAGCAGGACCAGGTCGAGCACGCCGTGGTGCGAGGGGCCGTCGTCGCCGGTGATGCCGGCCCGGTCGAGGCAGTAGACGACCGGCTCGCGGTGGAGCCCGACGTCGAGGTTGGCCTGGTCGAAGGCCCGGCTGAGGAACGTGGAGTAGACGGCGACCACCGGGCGGAGCCCGCCCTGGGCCATGCCGGCGGCGGCGGCGACGGCGTGCTGCTCGGCGATCCCGACGTCGACGAAGCGGTCGGGGAAGCGCTCCTCGAACGGCAGCAGGCCGGTGGATCCCGGCATGGCGGCGGTGATGGCCACCAGCTCGGGCCGGGCCTCGCCCTCCTTGACGATCGCCTCGGTGAAGGCCGTCGTGTACGACGGGGCGGCCCCGGGTCCCTTGGGCTGGGGGCCGACCTCCGGGTTGAACACGCCGGAGGTGTCGTGGAGGTGCTTCTCCTCGTCCTGCTCCGCCGGTGGGTACCCCTTGCCCTTCGTGGTGAGCACGTGGACCACGACCGGTCCGTCGAACTCGGCGGCGTTGCGCAGCGCCTCCTCGAGCAGCGGCAGGTCGTGGCCGTCGAAGGGGCCGGAGTACCGCACCCCGAGCGTCTCGAAGAAGATCGGCGGCTCGAGCATCTCGCGGAGCCCGGCGCGAGCGCCGGCGAGGCCCCACGCCAGGTGCTGGCCCACGACGGGGACCTGGCGGACCTTCTCCTCGGCCCGGCGGCGCTGCTTCACGTAGCGCGGGTCGAGGCGGAGGCGCGACACCGTCGCGGCGAGCCGGCCGACGGTGGGGGCGTAGGACCGGCCGTTGTCGTTGAGCACGATGATCGCTCGACGTCCGCTGTGGCCGAGGTTGTTGAGCGCCTCGTAGGCCATGCCACCGGTGAGGGCGCCGTCGCCGATCACGGCGACGACGTGGTTGCGGGTCGGCGTGGCGCCGGCGCGCCGCTCGCGCTCGACGCGGAGGTCCTCGGCCATGGCCAGGCCGTGGGCCCAGGAGATCGAGGTGGAGGCGTGGGAGTTCTCCACCAGATCGTGGTCGGACTCGTCGCGGCAGGGATAGCCCGACAGGCCGCCCTCCTTGCGGAGCTGCTCGAAGGCCGCCTGGCGTCCGGTGACCAGCTTGTGGACGTAGGCGAGGTGGCCGGTGTCCCACACGATGCGGTCGGCGGGCGAGTCGAAGACGCGGTGCAGCGCCAGCGTGAGCTCGACCACGCCGAGGTTTGAGCCGAGGTGGCCGCTCCCCGTCCGGGCCACGGCCCCCACGATGAAGGTGCGGATCTCGCCGGCGAGGACCTCGAGGTCGGCCTCCGAGAGCGTGCGCAGGTCGGCGGGCCCGCTGATCTTCTCCAGCAACATCGGGTGCCACGCTACCCGCGAGGTGTCGGGATCCCCGCTCGCGCGCTCGGGGCGGCCGATGCCCGGGCCCGACCGGGAGCCCGGCCGCGCCGTCGCCCTACGATGGGCCGGTGACCCACGTCGAGCGGGCCCGGGAGGTGGGGGAGGCGACGCTCGCCTCGATCCGGCGCGGGGTCTCCGAGCGCCTCGCCGAGCTCATCCGCAGCGATCCCGAGTGGGCCGAGCAGGCCGCCGACGTGGGCCTCGTCGACCGCAGCTGGCTTGAGCACCCCGCCGACCAGCCCTTCCGCACGGCACCGCCGGTGGAGATGGTGCAGCGGTTCCTCGAGCGCACCACCGAGCGCCGCCCCTCGATGCTCGCCTCGGTGGGCCTGAGCGCCCTCCAGGGCCTGTCGCTCGGTCGCGGGGAGGTGGCCGACGAAGCCCCCACCCAGCCGGTCACGGTGATGTTCACGGACCTCGAGGGGTTCACCCGGTTCACCGCCACCCACGGCGACGACGCCGCTGCTCACCTCGTGGCCGACCACCAGCGGCTGATGGGCCCGATCGTGCGCAGCCGCGGCGGCCGCATCGTGAAGCGGCTCGGCGACGGGCTGATGCTCACCTTCCCGGCGCCCGAGGCCGCCGTGCTCGCCGCGCTCGAGCTGGTCGACGCGGTGCAGGAGCCGCTGCGGCTGCGGGTCGGGATCCACCTCGGCGAGGCGGTGGTCACCCGCGACGACGTCTTCGGCCACGTCGTGAACGTGGCGGCGCGCATCACCGAGGAGGCGGCCGGCGGGGTCGTGCTGGCGTCGGTCGACGTCCGCGAGGCGGTGGTGCCAATGGCCGGCGCCCGCTTCGGGCGGGCTCGGCGCACCAAGCTCAAGGGCGTCGAGCCGATGTCGCTGGTGCGGGTCGAACCGGCGACGTGACCCCCGACCAGCGGGCGACGCTGCTCGACACGATCGCCACCCAGCGCCTCGGCTGCGAGCTGGCCGGGTCCCCGCTCTATGCCGCCATCTTGGAGGTGGTGGCCGCCGACGTCGCGAGCGACGGGCCCCTCGGGCGCCTGCTCGCCCCCGTGGCCGACGCCCCGTTCGGCGACGCGGTCCTGCTCCGCCTCCTGGGCGGCCTGCACCGGCTGGTGCTCGAGGGCCGGGCCCCCGAGCTGGCCCGTCGCTACCCGTCGGTGGCCGGTGCCGACGCGGTTGCGGTGGGCGGGCGCGGCGACCGGCTCGGTCCGGTGCTGATCTCGACGGTGGAGGACCACGCGGCGCGCCTCGCCGCGGACCTGCGGGCGAACGTGCAGACCAACGAGGTGGGCCGCTCGGCCTCGTTGCTCGGCGGCTACCTGGAGGTGGCGCGAGCGGGCCTGCCGCTGCGGGTGCTCGAGGTCGGGGCGAGCGCCGGGCTCAACCTGCGCTTCGACCGCTACCGCTACCTCGACGGCCCGCATGCCTTCGGCCCGGCCGACAGCCCGCTGCGCTTCGTCGGCCCGTGGGCGGGGGCCGCGCCCGACCTCGACGTGGCGCTCGAGGTGGTGGAGCGGGCGGGGTGCGACGTCGCGCCGATCGACCCCGCGGACCCGGCGGGCGCCCTGCGCCTGCGCTCGTTCGTGTGGGCCGACCAGCTCGACCGCCTCGCCCGGCTCGACGCCGCGCTCGAGGTGGCGACCACCACCCCGGCGCCCGTCACCTGCTCGGGCGCCGCCGACTGGCTCGACGCGGTGCTCGCCGAGCCGACGCCCGGCCGGGCCACCGTGGTGTCGCACTCGATCGTGCTGCAGTACCTGAGCCCCGACGAGCGGCGACGGCTCCTCGATCGCCTCGATGCAGCCGGCGATGCGGCGAGCCCGGAGGCGCCCCTCGCCTGGTTGCGCCTCGAGCCGGGGGGCGACCAGGCGGAGCTGCGCCTCACCACCTGGCCGGGCGGGGCGACGCGGGTGCTCGCCACCAGCGCCTACCACGGCCCACCGGTGGTGTGGCGGTCCTGAGCGAGCCGGTCAGATCGCCGGTCGGGTGATCGCCCGAGGTCGGGCGGTCCGTCGGAGCAGCCGCTCGATGCCGACGGCGATGGCGAACCCGCCCGACAAGGCGACGCCGCCGAAGAACGCGTCGAGCCAGTAGTGGTTCCCGGTCACGAGGATGCAGAAGGTGGTGGTGGCCGGGTACAGGAACCACAGCCACCGCTTCCATCCCCGGCCGATGACCACGACCATGGCGACGGCGCACCAGGTGGACCAGCCGAAGTGGAGGCTGGGCATGGCGGCGTACTGGTTGGAGATGGCCGCCATCCCGCCGGAACCGAACTTCCAGAGCCCGCCCCACTGGTCGATGGTGTCGACGATGCCGTAGCCGTGGCAGTCGGGGCCCTGCTGGTAGCAGGCGCCGTAGATGGAGTCGACGCCGAGCAGCCGGGGCGGCATCAGGGTGAAGGAGGCGAACCCGAGCAGGGCGAGCGCGGTGGTGCCGGCCAGCATCGTGCGCAGGAAGCGGTAGCGCTCGGGCGCCTTGCGGAACGCGGTGACCAGCACGCCGATCGTCACGATGAAGTGCGCGGTGCCGTAGAAGATGTTCCAGAAGCGGATGAGCCCGTCGCGTGGCAGCCCGAGGTACCACTGCTGCAGCGTCGGCTCGAACCACAGCCGCAGCGCCTCCTCGATGGCGATGACGTCGCGGGCGTGGCCGAAGGCGATCTCGCGCGACTCGGGGCCGGCGCCGAAGTAGTTCCGGACCTGCGAGTACACGAAGTAGAAGCCGAGGGCGAGGAGCACCTCGTGCCACCAGGTGGGCCCGGTGCGCTCCTCGGGGACGAGGGCGTCGGCGTCGGCGGCGGGTGCGGAGGTGGTCATGGTGCGGTGGGGGTGGTGGCGCTCGGCGGCCGCACCCGGTTGCCCACGGCGAAGGCCGGCGCCCCGAACAGGCTGACCACCAGGTTGAGCAGGTAGAGCAGCAGGCCCAGGGCGATGGCCTGCGACTGTGGCACACCGAGGGGCCGCAGGAACAGCGCGAACAGGCCCTCGCGCACGCCCAGGCCCGAGATGGAGATCGGCAGGACCTGCGCGATGAGCACCGCGGGCACGAAGGCCAGCAGGGCGGTGGGCCCCACGCTGGAGGGCAACCCGAGCGCCCGCGCCGCCATGAGGGCCGAGCCGATGAGGATGAGCTGGTAGGCGAGGCCCGAGGCGAGGATGCGGGTGGTGGCCGCCGGGTGGTGGGCGAGCTTGTTGATGCCGAACCGGACGGCCCCGGTGAAGCGCCGCCAGCCCTCCACGGCTTCGAGGCGCTCCTCGAGGCCGTTGGCCCGACGGGTGGCCAGGAACACGACCACCACCAGCAGCACCAGCGTCGCCGCGGCGGTGGCGAAGGCGACCGTGGACGCGCGCCCGAAGTCGCGCAGGCCCGGGTTGACGAGCAGGGCGAACAGGGTGATGGCGGGGAGCACGAGCCAGCCGCTCAGACGCTCGAGCACGACCGAGGCGAAGGTGGTGGGCGGCTCGCCGTTGTCCTTCGCGAGCCGCGACACCCGCAGGGCGTCACCACCGATGGTGCTGGGCAGCACGTTGCCCATGAACTGGCCGGCGAAGTAGAGCGACAGCAGGCGGCCGAAGGGCTCGTGCAGCCCGAGGGCCTGGAGCACGGCGCTCCACCGCACCGCGGAGAGCACGACCCCGGCGAAGGTGAGGACGAGCGCGCCGAGCAACCAGGCGAAGGTGTGGGCGGACGGGTCGGGGATCGCCTCGCTCCAGCTGTCGCCGATCTTGGTGACGAGCACCCACAGGAGCAGGGCGCTGATCACGATGCGGACGACCAGGATGAGTCGCTGTCTGCTCACTGGCCCTCGCCTGCCCCGTTCCCCCGGATCGTCGGGCCTCAACGTTACCGCCCGGCCGGTCGGGTCCCGGGCCGGGTCGGTAGCCTCACGGGGTGCGCCCGGCTCGGATCTCCCTCGCCCTGTTCGCCCTGCTCGCGGTCGTCCTCGCCGGCTGCGCGGCCAGCGGCGGCACCGCGCTCGACGCCCGCACCCCGGCCGACGCGGCCGCGGGTCCCGGCGCGGGCGGCGACCCGCTGTTCGCCCGGGCGGTGGCCCAGACCCGTGAGGCGGGCTCGTTCCGCTTCGAGGTGAGCGGTCGGGCCGGCGTCGGCGACCGCCAGGTCGAGACCACCATGCGCGGCGCGATCGACCCGGCCGCCGGTCGCGCCTCGATCTCGACCGGCACCGGCGAGCGCGTCGGCCTCGGCGCGATGGAGACCATCGTGGACGGCGGCGACGTCTACCTCCGCCTCGGGCCGCTCGTCGACGCGCTCGATGTCCCGACGCCCTGGGCGCGGGTCGAGCTGGGCGGCCTCGGTGCTGGGACCGCCGAGCTCCCGGGTCTGGTCCCGGGACGGCCCGACGCGATGCTCGACCTCCTCGACCTGCTCGCCGAGCTCGGCGCGCCGCCCACCGAGGTCGAACGGGTCGAGCTCGGCGGGGTCTCGGTGCGCCACCTCCGCGCCGAGGTGTCCATCGGCCAGCTGCTCGACCAGCTGCCCGCTGACGACCGAGACCAGCTGCGAGATCGTCTCGACGAGCAGGGCTTCGATCCGTCCGGGCTCGGGGGGCCGCTCCGGGTCGACCTCTGGTCGGACGACGACGACCTCCTGCACCGGATCCGGCTGTCGTCCGAGGGGCCCGACGTCGAGGGCGCTCCCACGAGCGTCGAGGTGCAGCTCGACATCCTCGACCACGGCGAGCCCGTCGACATCGCCCTGCCTCCCGCCGACGAGGTCACCGACCTCGACCTCGCCGACCTGTTCCACCGCTGATGCGCTCGCTCGCCACCGGGGTGCGGGTGCCGGTCCTCGAGGCCGGGGCGGGCGGTCGACCGCTCCTGCTCGTGCACGGCTTCACCGGCGCCAAGGAGGACTTCGGCGACTGGATCGACCGCTTCGCCGCCGAGGGCTGGTGGGTGGTCGCCCCCGACCTCCGAGGCCA
>JAGQSL010000043.1 GCA_020439525.1 Acidimicrobiales bacterium
TTCGCCTTCAAGCCGGTGGAGGCGGGTGCCGCCACCCAGGTGTGGGCATCCGTCGCCGACCTGGCGGGCAGCAACGGCGCCTACCTGGCCGACTGCGGGCTCGGCGAGGCCGGGGGCAACCCCAACCACGCGGGCTTCGAGACGTTCCTCCTCGACGACGACGTCACCGACCGGCTCTGGTCGGCGAGCGAGGAGCTGGTCGCTCAGGCGCTCGGCGCGTAGAGGTCGAGGCGCTCGGCCCGGTAGGCGGTGAAGCCGAGGGTCTCGCGGTCGCCCAGCGTCAGGTCGAACACCACCCGGTCCTCGGCGCCGTCGGCGCCGGGGACGACCTCCACGATCCGGGAGTGGTAGGCGGAGATGTCGTTGGTCATGCCCCCGTAGGTGATCAGCACGTTGCCGTTCGAGAGCTCGTCGGCATCGCCCAGGAAGCCGGCGAACACCGGCTCGCCCTCGGGGGTGAGGTCGCGGTGCTCCCACACCTGGGTGGCCGTCCCGGCCTCGGGGTCGATCCGGTAGCGTACGGCCCGGCTGTAGGTGGGCTCGTCGCCGCCGGCCTGGGTGGTGCCGGGACGACCGTTGCCGTTGTCGAAGTAGAGGATCGTGCCGTCGTCGTGGGGCTCCACCGCGTGGCCGTGGTAGGCGGGCTCGCCATCGAGCACCTCGAGCGTCCCGTCGGGCGACAGCTCCCAGAGCAGTTCGCCGGCGGGGCCGGCGTCGTCGTCGGCGTAGCGGATGCCGATGACGGCATCGAGGTGGCGCATCGACACCAGCAGGGTGTTGGTGCGCTCGTCGAGGACGGCCGCGTTGGCGTGGGTCCAGTCCCGCAGGTCGGCCTGGTCCGGGTAGAAGAAGTTGGGCGGGGCCAGCGGGTTGGGCAGCAGGCACATGTCCGAGCCCGGGCGCTCCAGCGGGTCGTAGTAGTCGGTCATCGGCCACTCCTGGACGACTTCGCCGTCGGGGGTCAGCTCGACCACGATGTCGGCGACGACCGCGGCGGGATCGGGGATCGGCTCGCCGTCGGGGTCGGTCGCCCCGTCGCACATGCCCTCGACGGCCTCGGCATCCAGGTCGACGACCTCGGTGGAGATGGTGAGGAGGTTGCCACTGTCGAGCTCGTAGAGCTCGTGGTGGGCGCTGTCGATGTCGATCGCCTCGGTGGCGTCGGTCGCGAACCGGTTGCCGGCCAGGTCGGCGGGGTTGTACTCCATGACGGCGCGGGTCCCAAGCTCGCGCAGCTCGTTGCCGAGCAGGTCGATCTCGCGGATGAGCAGGTCCCGCACCGAGACCAGCAACGTGCCGTCCGGCGTGGCCGTGACGTCGGTGACCTGCAGGCGACTGCGGTAGTACCAGACGACCTCGCCGGCGGCGTCGAGGCCCACGATCAGCCCGATCGGGTCGGGGGCCTCGGTGGTGCAGGTGGCGGTGGTCGCGTCGCCCCACCAGCGCACGTTGAACAGGGTGATGCCCGGCGCCATCGCATCGGGCTCGCTGACGGTCACGTCGAGGTGGGGCAGGTACTCGGGCAGTGAGCCCGAGGTGAAGGAGAGCTCGACCGTCTCGGTGTCGCCGCCGGCGGTCGTCGCCGTCACCGCGACCGCGTGCTCGGTCTCGGCGTGGAGGCCGAGCAGCGCCACGGTGTGGTCGGTGCCCTCCTCGGTGGTGGGCGGCTCGATCGGCGGGTCGTCAGAGGTGGCGACGACGGTGACGGTGGCCGGCTCCGACGTGGTCGCCGTGACCACGCCGGTCAGCACGCTGTGGGGGCCGGGGGCGACCGCGGCCTCGGTGATGAGGGTCCCGGTGGCCTCGGAGCCGACCGGCTCGACGGGCTCCGCCGCTTCCTCCGCGGGCTCGCAGGGCGGGAGCGTGGTGCTCGTGGCCTCGGCCTCGCTGGTGGTCGTGTCGTCGGCCGCGTCGTCGTCGGAGCCGCTCGAGCACGCGCCCACCACCAGCGCGGCGCTGAGCGCGAGCCCGGTGAGTCGGAGGCGGCGGCGTGAGCGGGCGCGTCGGTCGACGGCGATCGAGGTCATGGCGGGGCTCCTGCGGGCGCTGGCGGGCGTCCGACCACCTTGGCATGCCTGCGCAGCTGCCCGGTCCCAACCGGTCCGACGCGCCTCAGGCGACGACCTGGATGACCAGCGCGAGGCCCGAGCCGGCGATGACCGCCAGCACCGCGTGCTCGAACGCGGGACCGTCGAGGCGCTCGCGCAGCCGGGTGCCGACCGGGATCATGGCCAGCACCGGCACGAACGCCAGCAGCGACACCGCGGCCCTCGTGGCCGTGTACTCGCCCGAGGCGGCCAGCAGGGTGAGCTGCGCGGCACCGGACGCCCCGAAGATGGTGGTGATCGAGAACACGTACGCAGTCGCCCGGAGCCGGTAGCCGTGCATCCACGACGCCACCACCGGACCGGACACCCCGACCGCGCCCTGCATGAGCCCGGCGACCCCGCCGACCACAGGCGACCAGCGGTGCGTGGTGGTGGGGGAGAAGCGCAGCTCGGGTGAGCGGAGGAAGGTGACCACGAACATCGCGACGGTGGCGGCGAGGACGAGCAGCAGCGGGTCCTCGGGCACCCGGACGAGCGCGAAGGTCCCGACGACCGCGCCCAGCGCGCCCCAGCCGACCAGCAGGGGCAGGTCGCGGGACTCCGCTCGCCCGGCTCGCGCGCCCCAGCAGAGGATGAGGTTGGCGGCCAGGTTCGGGGCGGCGACGATCACCACCGCGTCCTCGATCCCGAGCACCAGCGTGATCAGCGGGATGGCGATCACCGGGTAGCCCATGCCGGTCACGGCCTTGACGAACGCGCCGAGCAGCGATGCCCCCAGCACCACGGCGATCTCGGCTCCGGTCACCCGGGCACCGTAGGCGGCGCGCTCAGCGGTCGGCGTTGGCCCCCGCCAGGCGGCCCTCCTTCTGGGCGATGACGGCGTGGGCGGCGGCCAGGCGGGCGATCGGCACCCGGAAGGGCGAGCAGGAGACGTAGTCCAGCCCGGCCGAGGCGAAGAAGGCGATCGACGCCGGGTCGCCGCCGTGCTCGCCGCACACCCCGATCGGGATGCGCCGCTTGGCGGCACGGGCCCGGGCGACGCAGGTGCGCACCAGGTCGCCCACGCCGTCGACGTCGACCGAGTGGAACGGGTCGCCCTCGAGGAGGTGCCGCTCCACGTACGCGGGCATCATCTTCGCCTCGACGTCGTCACGGCTGAACCCGAAGGTCATCTGCGTGAGGTCGTTGGTGCCCATCGAGAAGAAGTCTGCGTGGCGGGCGAGCTCGTCGGCGACCAGGGCGGCCCGGGGCGTCTCCACCATCGTGCCGATCAGCAGGTTCGACGTGATGTCGAGCTCCTCGGCGGCCTCCACCACCCACGAGCGGGCCAGCTCGAACTCGGCGGCCGACACGGTCAGCGGGATCATCACCTCCACATCGGGGCGCCCGCCGGCCTCGATCCGGTCGCGCACGGCGTCGAGCAGCGCTCGCACCTGCATCGTGTAGAGGCCGGGCTTGAGCACCGCGAGCCGCACGCCGCGGATGCCCAGCATCGGGTTCTCCTCGGCCCAGTCGATCGCGGCGCGCCGCAGCCGCTCCTCGCTGGGGCTGAGCCCGCCGGTGGCGGCCTTGAGGTCCAGGTCCGCGACCTTGGGCAGGAACTCGTGCAGCGGCGGGTCGAGCAGGCGCACGGTCACCGGCAGCCCGTCCATCGCCTCGAGGATCTCGGTGAAGTCGAGGTGCTGCACCCGGCGCAGCTCCTCGAGCGCCTCGGCCTCGGCCTCGGGGGTGTCGGCCAGGATCATCTGGCGCACCACGGGCAGGCGGTCCTCGTGGAGGAACATGTGCTCGGTGCGGCACAGACCGATGCCCTCGGCGCCGAATGCCCGGGCCCGCGCCGCGTCGGGCCCGTTGTCGGCGTTGGCCCGAACGGCGAGCTTCCCCCGCCGGATCTGGTCGGACCAGCTCAGGATCGTGTCGAACTCGGGCGGGGGTTCGGGGACGACGAGCGTGGCCGCACCGGCGATCACCTCGCCCGACGAGCCGTCGATGGAGATGGTGTCGCCCTCCGCGACGACCACGTCGCCCACCGCGAACGAGCGCTCGCGGACCTCGACCGCTGCGGCGCCGACCACCGCCGGCTTGCCCCAGCCCCGGGCCACCACCGCGGCGTGGCTGACGAGCCCGCCGCGGCTGGTGAGCACCCCGGCCGAGGCCAGCAGGCCGTGGACGTCCTCGGGGTTGGTCTCCTTGCGCACCAGGATCACCGAGCGTCCCTCGGCGGCGCCGGCCACGGCGTCGTCGGCGGTGAACACCACGGCGCCGACGGCGGCGCCGGGCGAGGCGGCGAGGCCGGTGGCGACCGGCTCGAGGTCGTCGCCCACGAGGCGCGGGTGGAGGATCTGGTCGAGGTGGTCGGGGGTGATGCGCCCCACGGCCTCGGCCCTCGTCAGGCGGATCGCCGGGTCGGTGGTCATCTCGACCGCCATCCGCAGGGCGGCGACGCCCGTGCGCTTGCCCACCCGGACCTGGAGCATCCACAGCCGGTCCTGCTCGATCGTGAACTCGAGGTCGAGCATGTCGCGGTAGTGCGCCTCGAGGCGGTCCATGATCGCCAGCAGCTCGGCGTGCTGGTCGGGGAACTCGTCGGCGAGGGCGGCGAGGGGCTGGGTGATCCGCACGCCGGCGACCACGTCCTCGCCCTGGGCGTTCACGAGGAAGTCGCCGTAGGGCCGATCCTCGCCGGTGGCGGCGTCGCGCGTGAAGGCCACGCCCGTGCCGGAGCGATCGTCGCGGTTGCCGAAGACCATGGCCTGCACGTTCACGGCCGTGCCCAGGTCGTGGCTGATGCCCTCGCGCTCGCGGTACGCGACCGCACGGGCGCCATCCCACGACCGCAGCACGGCCTCGACCGCCCCGCGCAGCTGGGCGTGGGGATCCTGTGGGAAGGGCTTGCGGGCCGCGGCGCGGATGGCGGCCTTGTGGCTCCGGCAGAGCTCCTTCCACGCCCGAGGCGACAGGCGAGCGTCGTCGTCGACCCCCTCGGCGGCCTTGGCCGCTTCGAAGGGCTCGTCGAAGGCGGCGGCCTCCACCCCCATCACGATCCGGCCGTACATCGCGAGCAGCCGGGCGTAGGACCGGTGCGCGAAGGCCTCGTCGCCCGTGGTGCGAGCGAGCGCCCGGACGCTGCGGTCGTTGAGCCCGAGGTTCAGGATCGTGTCCATCATCCCCGGCATCGAGAAGCGGGCGCCGGAGCGCACCGAGACGAGCAGCGGATCCGCGGGGTCGCCCAAGCGGCGTCCGGCCCTCCGCTCCAGGCGAGCCACGTGGCGCCCGAGCTCGACGTCGAGGCTGGCCGGCCAGCCGCCGTCGCGGTAGCGACGGCAGGCGGTCGTGACGATCGTGAAGCCCGGCGGGACCGGCAGCTCGAGCACCGAGGCCATCTCGGCCAGGTTGGCGCCCTTGCCGCCCAGCAGCTCGGCGAGCTCGCGCGGCGGGCGCCGATGGCGATGGTCGAACGCGTAGATCAACGGCACCCTCGGACCGTAGGACGGTGACCGCCATCCGTCACGGGCCGAAGGTCACCGGTGGATCAGCGCGTGCCCCACGAGTAGGTCTGCTTGACCAGGTCGAGGTAGGTGAAGACCTCGGCAGAGCGCACGCCTGGCGTCGCCCGGATCGTGTCGTTGACCAGCTCCAGCAGCTGGTCGCTGTCCTCGCACACGACCTCGAGGAGCAGGTCGAAGCGGCCCGAGGCGATGACGACGTAGTCGATCTCGTCGATCGCCCCGAGCGTCGCCCCGAGGGCGCGCAGGTCGCCGTCGGCCGCCACCCCGATCATCGCCTGCACGGTGAAGCCCACCGAGAGCGGGTCGGTCACGGCCACCACCTGCACCACCCCGGAGTCGGTGAGGCGCTGCACCCGCTGGCGCACGGCGGCCTGCGAGAGGCCGACCTCGGGGCCGAGCTTGGCGTACGACATCCGTCCGTCGACCTGGAGGGCGCGGATGATCGCCTTGTCGATCTCGTCGAGCGGTGGCGGGCCGGGTGCGCGCAGCCCCCGGTTGCCCCGCCGGCCGTTGGGCCGGGTCACGTGCGCACCAGGCCGCGCACGGCTAGCTCGCGCCCAGCTCGGCGAGGACGTCGTCGAGGGGGCGGTGGGCCCGGCCCAGGGCGGCGGCGACCGGTTCGTTGACGACGTGGCCCCCCAGCGTGTTGACGCCGAGCGCGAGCGCTGGGTCGCGCTCGACCGCCCCGGCGAGGCCGCGCGACGCCAGCTCGGCCAGGTAGGGGAGCGTCACGTTCGTGAGGGCGTAGGTCGAGGTGTGGGGCACGGCACCGGGCATGTTCCCGACGGCGTAGTGGACGATCCCGTGGCGCTCGAAGACGGGGTCGTGGTGGCTGGTCTCGTGCGAGGTGGCGATGCAGCCGCCCTGGTCGATGGCGATGTCGACGATCACCGCGCCGGGCTTCATCGCTCGCACCAGGTCCTCGTCGACCACGACGGGCGCGCGGCCGCCAGCGACGAGCACGGCGCCGATGACCAGGTCGGCGCCCTGCACGACCCGCTCCACCACGCCGCGGTTCGAGGTCAAGGTGGTGACCCGGCCCATCTGGATCTGGTCGACGTGGCGCAGCCGGTCCACGTTGCGGTCGAGCACGTCGACCTCGGCCTCGAGGCCCGCCGCCATCCAGGCCGCGTTCCAGCCCACGTTGCCGGCGCCCAGCACCACGACGCTGGCCGGGCGGACGCCGGGCACGCCGCCGAGGAGCACGCCCCGCCCGCCGTTGTGGCGCTCGAGGAAGTGGGCGCCCACCTGGATCGACATGCGCCCGGCCACCTCGCTCATCGGCGCGAGCAGCGGGAGGGCCCCGTCGGCGGTCTGGACGGTCTCGTAGGCCACCGACGGGGTGCCGGCGGTCAGGAGGGCATCGGCCACCGCGGGATAGGCGGCCAGGTGGAGGTAGGTGAACAGCACCTGGTCGGCGCGCAGGTGGGGCAGCTCGGAGGCCTGGGGCTCCTTCACCTTGCAGATGAGCCCGGCGCGCTCCCAGACCTCCTCGGCGGTGGCCACCACCTCGGCGCCGACCGCCCGGAACTCGTCGTCGGGGATGCTGGCGCCCTCGCCCGCTCCGGCCTGCACGATCGTCGTCACCCCGTGGCCGTGCAGCTCCCGCACGCCGTCGGGCGTGATGGCGACGCGCCCCTCGTCGGGCTTGATCTCCGTGGGGACGCCGACCAGCAGGGGGGCGCTCACGCGGTCGCTCCGCCGATGCCGGCCGTGGCCATCGCCTCCATGGCGCCGAGCAGCGCGATGCGGATGATGCGCACGATCTCGTCGAACTCGTCGGGCCCGGCGATGAGCGGGGGCGACAGCTGGATCACCGGTTCGCCGCGGTCGTCGGCCCGACACAGCAGGCCGTTCTCGATGAGCGTCGGCGTGAGGACGCCGCGCAGCAGGTGATCGGCCTCCTCGTCGGTGAACATGGCCTTGGTGGCGGTGTCCTTCACCAGCTCGATGCCGTAGAAGTAGCCCATGCCCCGGACGTCACCGACGATCGGCAGGTCGCGGAGGTCGTCGAGCTTGGCGCGGAAGGTCGCCTCGTGCGTGCGCACCCGCGCCATGAGTCCCTCGCGCTCCATGATGTCGAGGTTGGCGAGGGCGACGGCGCAGCTCACGGGATGGCCGCCGTAGGTGATGCCGTGGAGGAACGCCTCGTCGTGGGCGAGGAACTCCTCGGCGATGCGATCCGAGACCATCACGCCGCCGAGCGGGGCGTAGCCCGAGGTCAGGCCCTTGGCCATGGTGATCATGTCGGGCTGGTAGCCGAGCCGGCTGGCGCCGAACCAGTCGCCGAGGCGGCCGAACGCGCAGATCACCTCGTCGCTCACGAGGAGCACGCCGTGGCGGTCGCAGATCTCGCGCACCCGCTCGAAGTAGCCGGCCGGCGGGGTGAAGCACCCGCCGGAGTTCTGCACCGGCTCGAGGTAGACGGCGGCCACCGTGTCGGGGTCGGCCGAGATGATGGCGTCCTCGATGGCGTCGGCCGGCATCAGAAGGGCCTCGGGCGAGGTGTCCTCGTAGCGGTAGGAGTTGGTGTTGGGCACCTTGATCCCGGCGGCGGGGATCATCGGGGCGAAGGTCTCCTTGATCGCCTCGAGGCCGGTGATCATCAGGGCGCCCAGCGTGGTGCCGTGGTACGCGAGGTTGCGGGAGATCACCTTGTAGCGGCCCGTGTCGCCGCGCATCACGTGGTACTGGCGGGCGAGCTTCCACGCCGTCTCCACCGCCTCGCCGCCGCCCGTGGTGAAGAACACCCGGTTGAGGTCGCCGGGGGCGAGCGACGCGAGGCGCGCCGCCAGCTCGACCGCGGTCGGGTGGGCGTAGGTCCACACCGGGAAGTAGGCGAGCTTCTCGGCCTGGGCGGCCATCGCGGCGGCGAGCTCGTGGCGGCCGTGGCCCACCTGGCTCACGAACAGGCCGGCGAGCCCGTCGAGGTAGCGGTTGCCGTTGGTGTCCCAGACGTAGCACCCCTCACCCCGCTCGATCACGGTGGTCCCGCCGGCGTCCTCGGGGGTGAGCTTGGAGAAGTGGCCCCAGAGGTGCGCGCTGGCGAGGGCTTGGACGTCGGGTGGGGTGGCGGTCACGGATGGCTCCTGGTGGGGCGCCGCCGGTGCGACGCGTGGAACGATTCTCTGCGAGCGACGGCGATCGCGCAAGCGGATCGCTCGTCGGAGCAGCCGATCACGAGTGAATCCGTCGTCGGCTCCTCAGCTCGCCGCGGCGTTGCGCTTCAGCGTCCGCCAGGCGCCGATGCCCATGAGCCCCACGGTGACGAGCAGGATCATCGAGGCGAGGACGTTGATCTGCGGCGGCAGCTCGGTCTTGTTGGCGTTGAAGATGCGCATCGGGAAGGTCGTGGTCCCGTCGCCGGCGACGAACGACGTGATGATGTAGTCGTCGATCGACAGGGCGAACGACAAGAGCCCGGCGGCGGCGATGCCCGGCAGGATCAGGGGGAAGGTCACCGTCCGGAAGGTGCGCCACGGGCTCGAGCCGAGGTCCATCGCCGCATCCTCGAGCGACCAGTCGAACCCGCGCACCCGGGCCTGCACCGTGAGGGCCACGAAGCTGAGGCAGAACAGGATGTGGGCGATCACGACCGTCGTGAAGCCGAGGCTGGCGTTGCGGGCGAAGAACAGGGTGAAGAGCGAGGAGCCCATCACGATCTCGCGCGTGGTCAGCGGCAGCACGAGGATGATGTTGACGAGGCCCTTGCCGCGGAACTCGTAGCGCGAGGTGGCCAGGGCCATCAGCCCGCCGAACACGGTGGCCACGAGGCAGGCCACGGCGGCGACCTTGAGGCTGGTGAGGAACGCCTCGGTGTAGTCCTGGCGCTGGAAGGGATCGGCCCAGTTGTCGAGGGTGAACTCGTTCCAGGCGGTGTTGAACTTCCCGGCCGGGTCGTTGAACGAGAAGATCACCACCACGACGATCGGGGCGAAGAGCCACGCGTAGACCAGCACGGCCCACAGCCCGAGGAGGCGGGAGCGGAAGCGGCGCTTCTCGGGCGGGAGCGGCTCGTGGACCACCTCCTCGAGGACGAAGCGCTCGGCGAGCAGGGGCTCGGTCATGCGGCCAGCTCCTCGGTGCCCAGCAGCTTGGCGTAGATCAGCACGCCGGCGGTGATGATCGCCATGAAGATGAACGACAGGGCCGCCGCTTCGGGGTAGTTGCTCTCCTTCAAGAAGAGCTTGGCGATCTGCGAGCCGATCATGCCGGTCTTCACGTTGCCCAGCAGCTCGGCGTTGATGTAGTCGCCCGCCGCCGGGATGAACGTCAGCAGCGTGCCGGCGAACACGCCGGGCAGCGACAGCGGCAGCACGATCTTGCGGAACGCCGCCGCGGGCGTGGAGTACAGGTCCTGGGCGGCGTCCATGAGCCGGGCGTCGATCTTCTCCAGGCTCACGTAGATCGGCAGGATCATGAACGGCACGAAGTTGTAGGTGAGCCCGCCCACCACGGCCTGGGGCGTGTTGAGGAACGCGCCGTCACGGGTCAGGCCGATGGCGTCGGTCACGCTCACGAGGCTGAGCGCCCGCAGCAGGCCGAGCGCCGGGCCCTCCTGGCCGAGGATCGTCTGCCAGGCGATCGTGCGGATCAGGAACGACGTGAAGAACGGCACCATGATCAGCCCGAGCAGGAGGCTGCGCCACCGTCCGGCCTTGAAGGCGAGGAAGTACGCCAGCGGGTAGCCGATGGCGATGCACAGCAGCGTCGCGATCCCGGCGTAGGCGAACGAGCGCACCAGCTCGGGTTGGAACCGGTCGACGGCGTCGGAGAAGTTCGCCCACCGCCAGGTCAGCTCGTAGTCCGGGAGGAAGGCGTTGGGCTTCTCCGACAGCGCGATGCGCAGCAACGTCCACATCGGGACGAGGAAGAACAGGATCAGCCACAGCATCCCGGGCGACAGGAGCGCGTACGGCGCCTTGCGCCCCTGTCGCAGCGAGGTCTCCGACGCCACGGGTCAGCCGGTGATGTCGTTGAAGCGGGCCTGGATGTCGATCTCGTCCTCCTGGTCGAGCTCGCCGAACACCGAGAGGCGGCTGAGCGTCTCGTCGTCGGGGAACAGCAGCGGGCTCTCGGCGAGGGCGGCGGCGTCGCCGCCCTTGGCCTCGAGGGCCTCCTTCACGCCCTTCACCGGCGACACGTACTGGACGTACTCGGTGATGGCCGCCGCGTTCTCGGGGTCGTACACGAAGTCCATCCACTTGGCGGCGGCGGGGACGTTGGGCGCGCCCTTCGGCACGACCATGGTGTCGAACCACTGCATGCCGCCCTCCTCGGGGATGGCGAACTGGATCCCGAGCTCGGGGTCGAGCTGGGCGATGTCGCCCGACCAGGCGATGCAGGCGGCGATGTCGCCGTTCTCGAGCGATCGCAGGTACTCGTTGCCGGTGAACTTCAGGATCTGGCCGCTCGAGGTGGCCCCCTCGATCTTGTCGAGGGCCGCGTTGATCTCGTCGAGGTCGGCGTCGGCGGGGTCGGCGCCCATGCCGAACATGGTGAGCCCGACCGAGTCGCGCATCTCCGTCAGGAACGACACCTTGCCCTTGAGCTTGCTGTCGTAGAGGTCCTCGATCGACGTGATGTCGCCACCGGTCAGCTTGGGGTTCCAGGCGATGCCGGTGATGCCGGCCTGCCACGGCATGTGCTTGGTGGCGCCGGGGTCCCAGGCCAGGTCGAGGTAGCTGTCGAGCAGGTTGGCGTGGTTCGGGATGTCGTCGAGCGGGAGCTCCTCGACCCAGTCGAGCCCGATGATGCGCGCCGCCATCCAGTAGGTGGGGCACACGATGTCGGCGGCGAGGGTCTTGCCCTTGCCGAGGATCGGCGAAAAGTTCTTGTTGAAGTACTCGTCGTTGTCGTTGTAGTCCTCCTTGTAGGTCACCGAGATGCCGGTGGCCTCCTGGAAGCGATCGATCGTGGTGCCCGACGCCTTGGCGTTGCCGTCGTCGTCCTGGTCGATGTACGCGGTCCAGTTGGAGATGTTCAGCTCGGTGTCGCCCGAGCCCCCGCCGCCCGAGCCCTCCGAGCCTCCGCTGCTGCCGCCGCAAGCTGCGAGCAGGGTGGGGCCGAGGGCGACGGCCCCGGCGCCGAGGCCCATCCGGGTCAGGAACCGTCGCCGGGAGAGCCGGCGGGCCAGATCGATGGCGGCGGCGAGCTCCGGGTCGATGGGTCGCTCGGACATGTGATCAGCTCCTCGATGGGGTGCGGGTCGGTGGCGGGGAGATCGGGTGGGCGGTCAGTCTGCGTCGTCGTTGCCGGTGGCCGGGGCGAGCGCCGGGCTCCCGGCGAGCAGCACGCCGGACTCGTCGGACCAGGAGGCGTGGACGGTGTCGCCGGGCAGCGGCAGCCCGTCGCGGCGGGCCGGGACGTGGGCGACCGCGGCGGCGCCGTCGGGGAGGGCGAGCTCGTAGCGCACCACGGGGCCCTGGAACACCGCATCGGTGACGGTGGCGAACACCGTCCAGCGGTCGGGGTCCGAGAGCTCGAGCTCCACGTGCATGCGCTCGGGCCGGACCATGAACGTGCCGGCATCGCCGACCGCCAGCCCGCTGTCGTCGTCGGTCACGTCGAGGGTGCGGCCGGCCACGTCGATGGTCGTGGTGGTGCCCTGGCGGGCGGTCACCGTGGCGGGCCAGAGGTTGGCCTGGCCGATGAAGCCGGCCACGAACACCGTGGCCGGGCGGTCGTAGATCTCGCGCGGGGAGCCGATCTGCTCCACGCGCCCCTGGTTCATGACGGCGATCCGGTCGCTCATGGTGAGCGCCTCCTCCTGATCGTGCGTCACGAAGATGAAGGTGATGCCCACCTCGCGCTGGATCCGCTTGAGCTCGAGCTGCATGTTCTGGCGGAGCTTCAGGTCGAGGGCGCCGAGCGGCTCGTCGAGCAGGAGCGCCTTCGGGTAGTTCACCAGGGCGCGGGCCAGCGCGACGCGCTGCTGCTGGCCGCCGGAGAGCTGCGAGGGCCGGCGTTGCGCGAAGTCGCTGAGGCGCACCACCTCGAGGAGCTCGTCGACGCGCCGCGCCACCTCGTCCTTGGCCACCTTCTTGGCGCGCGGCCCGTAGGCGACGTTGTCCCAGACCGACATGTGGGGGAACAGCGCGTACTGCTGGAACACGGTGTTGACGTCGCGCTTGTGCGGGGGCACCCGCGAGACGTCCTGGCCCTCGAGGCGGATGGCGCCCGAGCTCGGCGTCTCGAAGCCCGCGATCATCCGCAGGGTCGTCGTCTTGCCGCAGCCCGACGGGCCGAGCATCGAGAAGAACTCGCCCTCGGTGATCGTGAAGTCGGCGTGGTCGACGGCGACGTAGTCGCCGAACACCTTCGACACGTCGTCGATCTCGATGACCGCCCGTCCCTGGTCGGGCGCGGACGGGGCGTCGATGGGCTCGGCGACGGTCATGGGCCTCCTCGGGAGCGGGGGCCGACACCACCCGATCGGGCGAGGTGACGTACGGCACCGGAACCCTGACACGGATCGCCGGACCCTGCAAGAGAATCCATCGTTTCGAGTGTGTTTCACGAACGAATCGCTTGCGGCCGCTCGGCGCGCTGCGCAGGATGGCGCCACCGGAGCGAACGGAGGCACGCATGGTCGAGGGTCAGCACTACGTGGGGGGCGAGTGGCGAGCGGCGCGAGGCGGGCGCACCGACGACGTCGTCGATCCCGCCACCGGCGAGGTGATCGCCACCGTGCCCTCGGGCGAGGCGGCCGACGTCGACGATGCGGTGGCCGCCGCCCTCGACGCGTTCGGTGCCTGGGGCCGGACCACCCCGCGCGAGCGAGCCGAGAAGCTCTATGCGCTCGCCGACGCGGTCGAGGGCGACCTCGAGGAGCTCAAGCGCCTCGAGATGCGCAACGTGGGCAAGCCGGCGTCGATCGTCGACTTCGAGTTCGACCTGACGGTCGACAACCTCCGGTTCTTCGCCGGCGCCGCCCGCTGCCTCGATGCGGGCGCCGCCGCCGGCGAGTACCTCGACGACCACACGTCGATGCTGCGGCGCGACCCGCTCGGCGTGGTCGCGGGCATCGCCCCGTGGAACTACCCGCTCAACATGGCGACCTGGAAGCTCGGCCCGGCCCTGGCGGCGGGGAACACCTTCATCCTGAAGCCGTCGGAGCTGACGCCGCTCACCGCGCTGCGCCTCGCCGAGCTCGCCGCCGACATCTTCCCGGCCGGCGTGTTCAACGTGGTCTGCGGGCAGGGCGAGACGGCCGGCGACCGGCTGGTGCGCCATCCCGACGTGGCCATGATCTCGCTGACCGGTGACGTGGGCACCGGGCAGCTGATCGCCCGCAACGCCGCCGAGTCGCTCAAGCGGGTGCACCTCGAGCTCGGCGGCAAGGCCCCCGTGGTGGTGTTCGACGATGCCGACCTCGACGCCGTGGTGGCCACCCTCGCCGAGGCCGGCTACTACAACTCCGGCCAGGACTGCACGGCCCCGTGCCGGGTGCTGGCCGGCCCCGGTCGCTACGACGACCTGGTGGCGGCCCTCGGCGACGCGGCGGGCGCGCTGGCCACGGGCGACCCGTTCGATCCCGCCACCGCCGTGGGGCCGGTGGTGTCGGCCGACCAGCAGGCCCGGGTGGTCGGGATGGTCGATCGGGCGGTCGCCGAGGGCGCCGAGCTGGTCGCCGGGGGCTCGGCCCTCGACCGACCCGGGTTCTTCTACGCCCCCACGGTGCTCGCCGGCGCCGACCAGCGCAGCGAGATCGTCCAACGCGAGGTCTTCGGGCCGGTCATCTCCGTGCAGCGCTTCGACGACGAAGCCCAGGCGCGGGACTGGGCCAACGACGTGGACTACGGGCTCGCCGCCTCGGTCTGGACGTCCGACGTCGGCCGGGCCATGCGGATGGCGCGCGACCTCCGGTTCGGGACGGTCTGGGTCAACGACCACATCCCGATCGTGAGCGAGATGCCCCACGGTGGGTTCAAGCGCTCCGGCTACGGCAAGGACATGTCGATCCACGCCATCGAGCACTACACCGAGCTCAAGCACGTCATGATCAAGCACTGACCCGCGCCGGGCCTCGCTCAGGCGCGGTCCTGCCAGCGGAACCACTGGCCCACCAGCGGCAGGTAGAGCCGACGCAGCGATCGCGCCGGGATCGGGCGGTGGCGCACCTCGGCGAAGGAGGGCGGCGCCGCCCGACCGAGCACCACGAGCCCGAGCCGGTGGCCCAGCCACGTGTTCAGCGCAACACCCGAGCCGTTGCAGCCGGTGGCGTACCAGGCACCGCGGAGGCGCCCGACGTGGGGGAGCCGGTCGAGCGTGATGGCCACGTTGCCGCCCCAGCGGTGGGTCACGGCCGCGCCGGCCAGCTGCGGGTGCACCTCGACCATGGACCGGGCCAGGTACTCGGTCGCGTCGGCCACCGTGGCGTGCTGGAGGCTGCGCCGGCCGCCGAACACCATGCGGCCGTCGGGGGAGAGGCGCCAGTAGAAGAGGAGGTTGCGGGTGTTGACGAACATCCGCCCCTTCGGGCTCACCGAGGCGGCCACCGCCGCGTCGAGCGGCTCGGTGGCCACGATGAAGCTGCCGATGGGCAGGACCCGGCGCTGCAGCTCCGGCAGCAGCCGGTCGGCGTAGGCGTTCGTCGTCACGATGACGTGGTCGGCGACGACCGGCCCGGCATCGGTCTCGACGCGGAAGCGGCCCGACGCGGCGGTGCTGTCGTCGATCGAGCGAGCGGCGCAGCGGTCGCGCACCGAGGCGCCGGCGGCGAGGGCGCTGCGCAGCAGGCCGTCGTGCAGCTTCGCCGGATGGAGGCCGCCGGTGCGCTCGAACACCACGCCCCCGTGGAAGGCCGTGGAGCCGATCTCGGCGCCGAGGTCGTCCCGGCCCACGAACCGGACGGGTTCGCCGACCTCCGCGTGCTCGCGGGCGAGATCCTGCAGGTGCGGCACCACCCGAGGGGAGTGGGCGAGATAGAGCTGGCCCGACCGCCGGTAGTCGCAGTCGATCCCGTCGCCGGCGATGCGGGCCTCGAGGTGGTCGAAGGCCTCGTTCACCTCGGCGTGCATCCGGCGGCCGAGCCCCCCGTACCGGGCGGCGAGCGACGCCGGCCCCGCCTTGAGCTCGGGGATGGCCATCCCGCCGTTGCGCCGGTGCGCACCCCAGCCGACCTCGCCCTTCTCGAGCACCAGCACGTGGCGGCCGGCTCGAGCCACCTCGATGGCGGCCGTCAGGCCCGCGTAGCCGGCGCCGATCACCAGGACATCGACCCGGGCGTCCTCGCCGAGGGGCCGGTCGGCGTCGCCGAGCGACGGCGCCGCGACCTGCTCCTGCCACAGCACGGCGTCGGCGGG
>JAGQSL010000411.1 GCA_020439525.1 Acidimicrobiales bacterium
GCCATCGGCACGACGAACGCGAAGCCGTTGGCGATCGGCACCAGGCCCACCAGGACGCCGGCGGCCGTGAGCGCCCGCGGGCAGCGACGGTCCACCCCCTCGCGCACCAGCGTGAGCGCCACCAGGCCGAGCGGCAGCCCGAGCAGCCCGTTGCGCTGGGCGTGGAGGTACGCCAGCGACGGGTTGTCCATCCAGAGCAGGTTCGCCGGGTCTCGGGTGTAGTCGCGCGGGAGGTGCCAGAGCACGGAGAGGCCGTGGTCGCCGAGGTCGCGGAGGAACGGGGCGAAGCCGAGCGTGCCGCCGGCGCAGAACACCACCACGCCGGCCAGGGCCGCGCCCCGGCTGCGCAGCAGGCGCACGCCGCAGAGGTAGGCGACCGCCGGGAAGGCAAGGGCGAGGAAGCCGCTGGCCACGGCGAGCGCGGAGGTGAGCGAGGTACCGAGCAGCGAGAGCTGGGCGCCGAAGGCGTCGGCGAGGAGGTGGTAGCGGGCCGGCTCCCCCGCGGCGAGCGGCGAGTCGATCGGCACCTCGCCGCCGCTCACGAACCGCCCGGCGTAGGCCAGGTGGGCCGCCCCGTCCGACCAGGTGGACAGGTGGCCGGCGTCGATGCCGCCCGCGCCGTCGCTCGCCCAGGCCAGGGCGAAGATCCGGGTGGAGAGCGGCCACGCCACGGCGAGCAGGAGCAGGAGCGGCCGCAGGCTCTGCGGGTCGCGCCAGGGCCGTCGCACCCGATCGAGGGCGTCGGCCGCCTCGGTGCGCAGGTCGGGCCCGAGGAGCGTCCACCCGTGGAGGCTGGTGAGCGTGGCGAGCACGACCGCGAGCCCGACGCTGGTGCGCCCGAAGCCGATGGCCAGCGACGCGACCCAGCACCAGAGCGCCACCACGAGCACCCCGAGCGGCGGGGCCACGGCGAGGCGCTCCTCGAAGCGCAGGGGCAGGCGGGTCGAGCCGGTGAGGCCGACGCCGACGGCGCCGCAGGCGAGCAGGTACATCGCCACGAGCCCCGACACGACGGGGAGTGTAGGGAGCGCCCGTCCCCTACGATCGGCCGGTCCCGCCGAGGGTCGGCGCCAGTGCTCGGGAGGTGTGCGGTGGCGGGGTCCCCGCTGGTCGAGGCGATCGTGGCAGCACCGCTCGCACCTCGCATCCTCACCGTGCTCACCTTCTACGCGCCGCACTGGACCGGCCTCACCGTCTTCGCCTGCCGGATCGCCGAGGGGCTGGCCGCCACCGGTGCCGAGGTCACGGTGCTGTGCAGCCACCACGATCGGTCGACGCCGCGGCGCGAGGTGCGCCACGGGGTCCGCGTCGAGCGGATCCCCACGGCCGGACGCGTCAGCCGGACCCTCCTGATGCCCACCTTCCCGGCCGCCCTCGATCGACTGGTGCGCGACCACGACGTCGTCCACCTGCACTCCCCCATGGCCGAGGCCGGCCTGGTGCGCCGCGCCTGCCGTCGCCACGGCGTGCCCCTCGTGGTGACCCACCAGGGCGACGTGGTCATGCCCGACGGGCCGCTCAACCGGGCGGTGCAGCAGGCCATGCGGCGCGTGCTGGTGCGCACCTTCGCCACGGCCGATCGGGTCGTGACCCACAACGAGGACTACGCCGCCCGCTCGTGGGTCGCCACCGCCGGCGACCGGGCGCGGGCCATCACCCCACCGGTGGTGTTCGATCCGCCGGCCGACGGCGCCGCCGACGACCTGCGCACCGAGCTCGGCCTCGGCTCGGCCCCCGTCGTCGCCTTCGCCGGACGATGGGTGGAGGAGAAGGGCTTCGACACCCTGCTGCGCGCTGCGCCCGTCGTGCTCGGCGCCCACCCCGACGCCCGGTTCGCGTTCGCCGGCGAGCGCGACGTGTCCTACGAGGACTTCGCGGTGCGCTGCCAGCCCCTCGTCGACGCCCTGGGCGACCGCTTCGTGGACCTGGGCCTGGTGCTCGACCCAGCGCGCCTGGCGGCGTTCTACGCCATGGCCGACGTGTTCGTGCTCCCCTCCCGCTCGGACTGCTTCGCCGCGGTCCAGGTCGAAGCCCTTCGCTGCGGCACGCCGCTCGTGGCCACCGACATCGCCGGTGGCCGTTCGGTGGTGGCGACCACCGGTGCCGGTCTGCTCGTCGCCCCCGACGACCCCGCGGCCCTCGCCGCCGCCATCGCCGAGGTGCTCGACGATCCGGCGCGGTTCGCCCCGGCCGTCGCCGCCGCGCCCCAGCACTACCGGCCCGACCTCGCCGTCGCCGCCTACCGGGCCCTCGTCGACGAGGTGGCCGAGCGCCGGGCCCCGGCGCCGGGCGTCGATGCGCTCGTGGGCGGCGACCTCGACCCCGCCTACCGACGACGAGCCCGGTGGCTGCTCGCCCGCCTGCCGACCACGGGTCGGGTCCTCGACGCCGGCACGGGCCTCGGCAGCCTGCTGCACGCCGCCCAACAGCTCCGGCCCGACCTCTCGATCGTGGGCGTGGATCGCTCCCTCGAGCGCGTCGGCGACGCCCGCCTGGCCGGCGTGGCCGCGCCGCTCGCGGGCGCCGACGTGGCTGTCCTCCCGTTTCCCGATGCGACCTTCGACGCCGTCGTCTGCAGCGAGGTGCTCGAGCACCTCGACGATCCCGTCACCGCCCTCCGAGAGCTGCGCCGGGTGCTGCGCCCCGGTGGCGACCTCCTGGTCACCGTGCCCCACGCCGACTTCCCCGCCGCCTGGGATCCGCTCAACCGAGCGCTCGGCGCCCTCGGGGTGCCGCCCGTGCGACGGGGGCCCCTGGCCGGGGCGTGGACCGACCACCAGCGCCTGTACCGCCCGGCCGAGCTCGTCGAGCAGCTGCGCGACGCCGGCCTCGAGGTCGAGGCCATCGAGGAGCAGGCCCACCGCTGCCCACCGTTCACCCACCTCGCCGTGTACGGGATCGCCCGACCGCTGGCCGGCGCCGGCTTGGTGCCCGCCTCCTGGCAGGCCCGCGCCGGGCGGTACCGCGACGGCCACCCGAGCGCCCGCCGGCGCAGCCCGGGTGTGCAGCTGCTGAGCCTCGCCCAGCGCGCGGTCGACGGGGCCGACCGGGCGAACGACCACGTGCCGGCCGACGCGACGCGCTTCATCGGGATCGCTGCGGCGGCCCGGCGGCCGGCGGCGCGCCCGTGATCGACCGCCGGGAACCCAGCCGCCTCGTCACGGCGATCGGCCTCGGGCTGATCCTGCTCGTGGGCGGCTGGTTCCGGTTGACCGGCATCGACTTCGACCGCGGCGCCCACCTGCACCCCGACGAGCGGTTCCTGGCGATCGTCGCCTCGGCCATCTCGGCGCCCGACGGCCCGCGCGACTACTTCGACACCGAGCACACCGACCTGAACCCGGCGAACCACGACCTCCAGACCGTGTACGGCACGGCGCCGATCTTCGCGGGGAAGGGCTTGGCGGCCTGGCTGCACGGAGGAGCGGCGGAGGGGCGCCAGCCGGCGCGCACCGTGGTGGTGGCCCTCGACCACGCCGGGCTCGACCTGCTCGACGACGACGGCGCGCCCACCTTCGACGCCGGCTACGAGGTGGTCCTGGTCGGACGGTTCCTCTCGGCCGTGCTCGACCTCGGGACGGTCCTCGTGGCCTTCGAGCTGGGCCGGGTGCTGCGCGGGCGCGCCACCGGCCTGGCCTCGGCCTTCGCGTACGCCTGCTGCGTGCTCGCCGTCCAGCAAGCGCACTTCTTCGTCGTCGACCCGATGCTGACCTTCGCCACCGCGCTGGCCCTACTCGCCGCCGTCCACGTGGCGCGAGGCCGAGGCCGGTGGACGCTCGCCGCCGGTGGGGTCGCCGCCGGGGTCGCGGGCGCATCGAAGGTCGGCGGGCTGTCGGTGCTCGCCGTCCTCGTCGCCGCCACGGCGGTGGCGAGCGCCGAGGGGCTGGGCGCCGCGCTCCGGCGCCGCACGCCCTGGCGGGTTCGGGCCCGGGCGCTGGCACCCTTCGTGGCCAGATCGGCGATCGCCGTGGGCGCCGCCGCCGTCACCTTCCGCATCCTCCAGCCCTACGCGTTCGTCGGCGTGGTCCGCCTCGATCCCCGCTGGACCCGGATCCTCGACGACCTGGCCCGCCTCCAGGACGGGGCCGACGCGCCACCCAACATCCAGTGGGCCGACCGCGTCCCCGTGCTCGAAGCGCTCGGCCACCAGGTGCGCTTCGGCGTCGGCATCGGCGCCACGCTGCTTGCGGTCGCCGGGCTGGCCGCCATCGTCCGCCGGGGCACGTGGCGTCGCGAGCCCGCGCTCGCGCTGATCGCGGCGTGGGTGGCCCTCACCGGCGCCATCTTCCTGCCCCGGTGGGTCATCACCATGCGGTACCTCCTCCCCGCGCTGCCCGCCGTGGCCGTGCTGGCCGGGGTCGGCGCCGTGGGCCTGCTGCGCCGACCCGGCGCGCCCCGCGCCGTGGGCGGCGTCCTCGTCCTCGCCACGCTCCTGTGGCCGCTCGCCTTCGTGCACGGCGTGTACCAGCGCACCCAGCCGCGCCTCGCCGCCGCCGCATGG
This sequence comes from Acidimicrobiales bacterium, assembly GCA_020439525.1. Lineage (GTDB taxonomy): Bacteria > Actinomycetota > Acidimicrobiia > Acidimicrobiales > Iamiaceae > Aquihabitans. Next base: position 4,502 of record JAGQSL010000411.1, read on the forward strand.
GTGGAGGCCCACGTGCCCGACGGTGCCGCCGTCTCGGCATCGGCCTGGGACGACGCCCTCCCGCTCGAGGCCGGCACCGTCGCCCGCGGCGTGCGCACCATCACGCTCGACCCCTTCGCCCTCACCACGCCCGACGATGCCCGTCGCCTGGCCGACCAGCTCGACCAGCTCGACTACGTGGTGGAGACGAGCGACCGGGTCACCGGTGCGGTGGCGCGGGTCCCCGCCCGCTACGGCACGATCCTGCGGTACTACCGGGGCCTCGACGACGGCAGCCTCGGGTTCGAGCGGGTGGCCACCTTCCGCACCGCCCCCTCGCTGTTCGGCATCGAGCTCAACGATCGCGGCTCGGAGGAGGCGTTCCGGGTCTACGACCACCCCGAGGTGCGCATCTGGCGCAAGACCGACGCCTTCTCGCTCGAACGGGCCCTGGAGGTGATCCAACCCGACCGGGCGCGCACCGACGAGCGGGTGCCGCTGCGCCAGGCGAGCGCGAACGGCCTGCTGCTCGAGCGCGACGAGGACGCGCCGGCCACCGGCCAGACCTTCGCCGACGCCTTCCCGGGCCGGCTCCCCGTGCCCTGGCTCTGGTGGCTGGCGTGGTGGATGCTGAGCGCGGCGGCGTCGCTGCCGTGGGTGCTGCGGTGCTTCCGGGTGCTGCCCGACCGAGGCTGGGGGCTGGCCAAGGTCCTCGGCCCGCTCAGCGTCCTGGTGCCGCTGTGGCTCCTGGTGGCCCTCGGGGCGGTCCGGTCGTCGGGGACCGCCGTGGGGGTGGCCAGCGGGGTGCAGGTGGCCGTCGGCGCCGCCCTCCTCGCGGCCCGGGGCGGGGCCCGGTGGCACGAGCTCGTGGCCTTCGTGCGGGAACGGCGCCGCACCCTCGTGGCCCTCGAGGTCGCCGGGCTCGCCGTGTTCCTCGCCGTGCTCGCCCTGCGGGCCGCCAACCCCGACCTCTGGTACCACCCCACGGGCGGCGAGAAGCCCTTCGCCGCGGCGTACCTCACCGCGCTCGCCCGATCGAGCACCTTCCCACCCGCCGATCCGTGGTTCTCGGGCGGGGCGATGAACTACTACTACGGCACCTGGTGGACGATCGCGGCGCCGGCCCGGCTCCTCGGCATCGCCCCCGACCTCGCGCTCAACCTGGCGGTGGCCACCGCGGCGTCGCTGCTCGCGTCGGTGGTGTGGAGCATCGGGCTCGCCGTCGCTGCGCTGGGTCGCGTGCGCGCCCGCGCCCGAGCCGCCTGGGGCGGCCTGCTGGCCCTCGTGCTGGTGCTCGGGGTGGGCAACCTCGACAGCGCCCGCCAGCAGATCGGGCGGCTCGACGACGCCCTCGCCGGGCGCACCGTCGCGCCGTTCGACTGGTGGGGCGTGAGCCGCCTGAACCCCGGGACCATCGACATCGACGAGTTCCCGGCGTGGACGGTGCTCTTCGGCGACCCGCACCCGCACCTGCTCTGGGCCCCGGTGCTGCTCGCGCTCGTCGCCACGCTGGTGGCCTACGTCGCCACCCGTCGAGCAGGCGACCGGCGGGCCGCCCTCGCGCTCGCGGCGATCGTCGGCACCGGGCTGGCGTGGTCGCGCGTCAGCCACACGTGGGACCTCCCGACCCTCGCCGTGCTCGCCCTCGCCGCCGCCGCGGGCGGGGCCGCGGTCGATCGCGACGCTCGGCCGTGGCGGCGCAGCCTCGGCCACCTCGCCCTCATCGGTGGGCTCACGGTCGTGGTCGCCCACCCGTACGTGGCGCACGGCCAGGTGTTCGACAGCGGGTTCGCACCGAGCCCGGCGCGCACGCCGCTCGGGAGCTTCCTGCTGCAGCTCGGCCTGCCGCTCGCCATCGTCGTGGTCGCTGCCGAGCGGCGCGTCCGCCGGCGCGCCCGGGCGGGGGCCCTGCCGGGGGTGCTCGCATCGCGACGGGGCCGCGCCGGCGTGGCCGCGATGGCGCTCGGCGCCCTCCTCCTGCTCACCCTGGCCGGCGGGCCGGTGCTGGCGCTCGGGTCCGCCGTGGCGGCGGTCGCCCTGGCGATCGCGGTGGCCGACCTGCGGGCGGGCCGCCTCGGGCTCGCCGCGGCATGGGCGCTCGCCGCCGCCGGCGCCGGGCTCGCCGTCGTGCCCGAGGTCGTCGTCGTGGTCAACGACCTCGGGCGGATGAACACCGTGTTCAAGTTCGGGTTCACCGCGTGGAGCCTGTTGGCCCTCGGCGCCGCCGGGCTGGCGATCGACCTCGTCGCCGGGGCGCGCCGCCCCCGGCGGGCGGCGATCGTGCTCGGGCTGGCGCTGGTGCCGGCGCTGGCGTTCTGGCCCTCGGCCACCGGGCCGCGCCTCGACGCCCGCTTCCGCCCCCTCGCCCCCACGCTCGACGGGCGGGCCTGGCTCGACCACGGCCCCGTCGTGGTGGCGGCCGGCGAGGTCCCGCCCATCGACGTCACCGCGGACCGCCAGCTCATCGCCTGGATGCGCGACGAGGTCCCCGGCGGGTCGACGATCGTCGAGGCCGCCGGGCCCAGCTACTCGTGGGTCGCACGGGTGTCGGTCGCCACCGGGCTGCCCACGGTGGTCGGCTGGCAGTTCCACCAGCAGCAGCAGCGCCGGGGCTACGTGGAGGAGGTCGACGAGCGGTTCGCCGCCGTGCAGGCCCTCTACGCCGACCCCGAGCCCGAGCAGGCCATGCGCACCCTCGCCGCGTACCGTCCCGACTACGTGGTGGTGGGCACCGTGGAGCGGGCGCTCGGCACGCCCGACGCCCTCGCCGGGCTCGGCGCCCTGCCGGGCATGACCGAGGCCTGGCGGCGCGGCGACGAGGTGGTCTACCGCCTCGACGCCCGCCAGCTCGACCGAGCGCTAGCGGTCATCGACGCCGAGCGGATCCGGGCCGGGCGCGCCAGCTGACCGCGATCGTCTGGCGGGTGGCGAGCGCCAGCGCCCGAGCCAGCTTGACGGGCCGAAGGCTCGACGCGCCGTGGGCGCGCGCCCGGTGGTGCACCGGCACCTGCTCGATGGCGACCCCTCGGCGCGCCGCCACCACCACGAGGGCGATCGAGGGGGCGAAGGTGTCGTCGGGGAGCAGCGGCCGCGCCGTGGTCCACAGCGAGCGCTCCACGAGCTTGCACGGCACGTTGGCGTCGCGGACGTAGCGCCGGGCCAGCGCCGAGACGATGGCGCGCACCACCACGGTGACCACCAGCCGGTGGCGCGGATCGTCACGATCGGTGCGCGTGCCGAGCACGAGTGCGGCGGCCTCGCGAGCCGGCCACAGCGACTCGAGCTCGCCGGCCGGGATCTGGTCGTCGCTGTCGAGGTGGCCGATCCAGCGGCCTCGGGCCCGGTCGAAGCCCACCAACAGCGCGGGGCCGTGGCCGCGGTTGGGGCGCTGGTGCACCACCGCGACCTCGTCGAGCTCGGCGGCGAGGGCATCGAGCAGCTCCCCGGTCCGATCGGTCGAACCGTCGTCCACGACGATCACCTCGCCCGCACCCGGAGCCAGGCGGCGGACCACCGCCACCGAGTCGCGCACGACCGCGTCGATCGTCGCCTCCTCGTCGTGCGCGGGGATGACGAGCGACAGCACCACGTCGCGCTCGTCGTCGGCCGTCATCGCGACGCGACCAGCTCGAGCGGGACGAGCGCCTCGGGCGAGCCGTCGACCGCCCGGCGGGCGGCGTCGATGCCCATCTTCACCGCGTGGTCCATGTTGCCCACCTCGTAGCGCCAGGTGCCGAAGCGCCCGCGCGACCAGATGCGCTTGGCGTCGAGCCACGGCAGCACGGTCCGCAGGGCGTCGTCGCGGCCCCGGGTGGGGACGGGGTAGGCGTAGGGCACCGTCTCGAGGTGCCGGGTGGCCACCTCGGGCTGGCCGGGCACCACCCCCGTCGACCGCAGCGCCGCCTCCACCCGGTCGACGAGGCCGTCGGGCGAGGTGGGGTGGGTCGCGGACGAGGAGACCTCGCACATCCACGAGCTGTAGCGCCCGACGTCGCCGTCAGGGACGTTGGCCGGCGCGTACTTGGCGAAGTTCGTGGCCCGGTAGAACGGCACGTCGGGATCGGCGAAGTAGAGCCACGAGCGATCGTCGACCAGCGGCGCCTCGTAGCCGACGCCCACCACGTGCACGGTCGTGTGCACCAGGGCCTTGGACGCGGCGACCACCTCGTCGGGGGCATCGGCCATCGCACCCACCAGCCGGTCGAGCGGGGCGGTGGAGATCAGGGTCCGGTAGCCGACCTCGTCGCCGTCGACGAGGCGGACGGTCCGCTCGGCGGGGTCGATCGCCTCGACGCGCGCGCCGTAGCGGATGCGGTCCCGGTGCGGCGCGGCGGCCCGCCGCCAGATCTCGCCGGTGCCCCCACGGGTGGGGAAGGCGAAGCGGTCGTTGGGGCCCCAGCTGAGATCGTCCTCGCGGCGCAGCGTCCGGGTGACGAGCGCCCGCCAGTCGACCTCGGCGACGCGCTCGGCGATCCACGAGGCGCTGAGGTCGCCCAGGTCCGACGCCCACACCTTGGTGTTGTACGGCTCGAAGAAGTGGTCGACCACGCCGGCACCGAACGCCCCCACCGCCCAGCTGCGCAGGTCGGCCGCACCGTCGGTGGCCGTCGCCTGGGCCTCGATGAGCGAGACGAGGCAGCGCGCCGCCACGTCGGCGGGGAGCCGGTGCAGGTTGCGCTGGAAGGGGTAGGGCACCCACGCACCCGCCGCCAGCACCCACGACGAGCGCTCGTGGCGCAGCACCTCGTCGCCCAGCACCTCGTCGAGGAGCCGGTCGAACTCACCGTGGTGGCTGAAGACCACGTGGCCCCCACGGTCCCAGGTGAAGCCGGCGTCGTCGACCGTCGAGGCGGCCAGGCCGCCCGCCCGCTCGTCGGCCTCGAGGACCACCACGTCGTCGACGCCGAGGCGGCGCAGCTCGCGCAGCGCGCCGAGGCCGCAGGGGCCGGCGCCGATGACCACCACCTCGTGCTCGGTCGCCACGGGCGGCGCGTCGGTCAGGAGGCGGTGCGCTGCGAGCGGTGGACCGCGAAGACCACGGCGCCACCCGAGGCGAGCAGCGCCAGGCCGAGGGCCACCAGGCCGAGGTCGTCGGAGCCCGTGCGTGCCAGGTCGCCGTCGTCGACCACGCCGCTGCCCACGTCGCCAGGGATGGGCGTGGGGCACGGGTTCGGGTCGTCGGCCTCGCCGGCGGCCCGCAGGGAGCGCTGGCCGGGGGGCGGCGGCGGGGTGCCGGTGCCCGTCGGCGTGGGCGTGGGGCCGACGAAGGTCGCGGTGGGCGTCGCCGTGGCGGTCGCGGTCGCCGTGGCCGTCGGGGTCGCCGTCGCCGTGGCGGTGGCCGTCGCCGTGGGCGTCGCTGTCGCGGTCGCGGTGGCGGTGGGCGTCGCCGTGGCCGTCGGGGTGGCGGTCGCCGTCGGCGTGGCCGTGGCGGTCGGGGTGGCCGTCGCCGTCGGGGTCGCGGTGGCCGTCGGCGTCGCGGTGGCGGTGGGCGAGGCCGTCGGCGTCTCGGTGGGCGTCGGCGTGGGAACGGCCGTGGTCGACGTGGTCGAGGTCGTGGTTGTCGAGCCGGGGTCGGTGGAGGTCGTGGTCGTCTCGGGCACCGAGGTGCTGGTGGTGGACCCGGGCTCGGTGGTGCTGGTGGTGACGTCGGTGGTCGACGGGCCCACGGCCGTGGTGGTGACGATGCACGGGTCCGAGGTGGTGCTGGTCGCGTCCTGGGCGCCGGCGAGCGGCGTGGCGGCCACGAGCGCGCCACCGGCAAACATCGCCAGCAGGGCACCCCGCCGCAGGTTCGCTCCCACCTTGGCCTTCACGTCGTTCTCCGCGTCGTCACCGTCGCCCCGGCTCGGCCCGGTAGCGAACCGCCCGAGGGTACCATCGCCTCCCATCGGCCAGCCACCCCCATCTCGTGAGCCGATCGAGGACGTCGGCGGCCCGCACCCGGCCCGTCCGCCGTCGTGGTGGGGGTGGACGCTCGCCGCGATCGTGCTCGCGGCTGCGGTGCTGCGCTTCGTGGGGTTGAGCGACCGGCCGATGCACCACGACGAGAGCCTCGACGCCTGGTTCTCGTGGCGCATCTGGCGCGGCGAGCCCTACCGCTACGACCCCGTGTACCACGGGCCGCTGCGCTTCTACCTGACCGCGGGCATCTTCCAGCTGCTGGGCGACGGCGAGGCCACCGCCCGCTACCTGGCCGC
>JAGQSL010000412.1 GCA_020439525.1 Acidimicrobiales bacterium
AGAGGTCGATGGAGTCGCCCTCGACGAGGGTGACGATGGCCCGCTTGCGGTCGGGGCGGCTGCCGACCTTGCCGGTGCGACGGTTGCGCACCGACTTGCCCTTGCGGTTGAGGGTGTTCACCGAGGCCACCTTGACGCCGAAGATCTCCTCGACGGCGTTGCGGATCTCGGGCTTGGCCGCATCGGAGTGGACCTCGAACGTGTAGACGTTCGACTCGATGAGCGCGTAGCTCTTCTCCGACACGACGGGCCGGATGATGACGTCGCGGGGATCCTTCACTTGGCGGCCTCCTCGGTCGCGGCCGGCGCCGAGCTGGGCAGGTTGTCCTTGGTGAAGACGATCACGTCGTTGACCAGCACGTCGTAGGCGTTGAGCTCTCGGGCGTTGATGAGCTGCACCTCGGGCAGGTTGCGGAACGACCGGGCGGCCACGCCGTCGCCGTCGTTGAGCACCACCAGCACGCGGCCGGTGGCACCGAGGGCGGCCAGGGCGGCCTTGGCGTCCTTGGTCTTGGGCACGTCCCAGTCCCACGAGTCGACGACGAGGACCTTGCCCTCGGCGGCGCGGTCCGACAGGGCCGAGCGCAGGGCGAGGCGCACCATCTTCTTGGGCGTCTTCTGGGCGTAGCTCCGCGGACGGGGCCCGAGGGCCACGCCGCCGCCACGCCAGATCGGCGAGCTGGAGGAGCCGGCTCGGGCCCGGCCGGTGCCCTTCTGGGCCCACGGCTTGGCGCCACCGCCACGCACCTCGGCGCGGGTCTTGGTGGCCTGGGTGCCGGCACGGCGGGCGGCGAGCTGGGCGGTGACCACCTGGGCCATCACCGCCACGTTGGGCTCGATGCCGAAGTAGCTCTCGTCGAGCTCGACCGAGCCGGCCTTCTTCCCGGAGGTGCTGAGGACGTCGACCATGGTCACTTCCCACCCTTCGCGGCGTTGCGGACGAGCACGAGGCCGCCCTTGGGCCCGGGCACGGCGCCCTTCACGAGCAGCAGGTTGCGCTCGGCGTCGGCCGACACGACGGTGAGGTTCATCGTCGTGACCTTCTCGCCGCCCATGCGCCCGGCCATGCGCTGGCCCTTGAACACGCGGGCCGGCGTGGCGCACTGGCCGATGGAGCCGGGGGCCCGGTGGATCCGGTGGGCGCCGTGGCTGGCCTTCTGGCCCTTGAAGCCGTGGCGCTTCATGGCGCCGGCGAAGCCCTTGCCCTTGCTCACGGCCGTCACGTCGATCTTGTCGCCGTCGGCCAGCTCGGCCACGGTGATCTCCTGGCCGACCTCGTAGCCCGACACGTCGTCGAGGCGGAGCTCGACGAGGCGGTCGCCGGGGGCCACGTCGCCGTACTGGCCGGCGACGGGCTTGGTGAGCTTCGAGGCCTTCTTCGAGCCGAAGGTCACCTGGAGGGCCTGGTAGCCGTCCTTCTCGAGGGTGCGGATCTGCACCACGCGGAGGGGGGCGACCTCGAGGACCGTCACCGGGATCATCCGGTTCTGGTCGTCCCAGATCTGGGTCATGCCGACCTTCTGGCCGACGATCGCTTTGGTTGCCATGCGTGCGTCTTTCGGTCGCGGAGGAACGGGGGCCGTTCACGCGGACGCTCCGCTCGGGCCAGGCCCGGCGGAGCGCCAGTTCGGTTGTGCCCCGGGGTACCTG
>JAGQSL010000413.1 GCA_020439525.1 Acidimicrobiales bacterium
CCCCGCTCGCGGCGTGCAGCTCCGATGGGGGCAGCGAGGGGGCGCCCGCCGACGACTCGCCCACGACCGCCGCCGAGGCGACCACCACCGAGGCGGCGCCCCTGGAGCGCTTCGCCGACTACGAATCGGTCAACTACGACGACCCGTCACACTGGGTGTGCTCGCCGGCGGTCGACGACGACATCTGCGACGGCGACCTCGACGCCACGCTGGTGGCCGAGGACGGCACCCTCACCGTCGAGCCCTTCGAGCGGGCCGACGACCCGCCCATCGACTGCTTCTACGTGTACCCCACCATCTCGCGCGACGCCACGCAGTTCGCCGACTGGGACCTCTCCGACGAGGAGGAGGGGTACGTGACGCTCAACCAGGCGGCCCGGCTGCAGTCCGAGTGCCGGCTCTTCGCCCCCGGCTACCGGCAGCTCACGCTGGGCGGCCTGGGCAGCCGCATCGGCGGCGAGGAGTCCACCGAGCAGGGCGACCCGTACGCCGACGTGCTCGACGCCTTCCGCACCTACCTCGCCGAGGACAACGGCGGCCGGGGCTTCGTGCTCATCGGCCACTCGCAGGGCGCCGGCATCTTGAACCGGCTGATCGCCGAGGAGATCGACCCCGAGGACGACCTGCGCAGCCTGCTCGTCGGCGCCTACCTGGCCGGTGGCGCCGTGGCGGTGCCCGAGGGCGAGGTGGTCGGCGGCGACTTCGCCAACGTGCCCCTGTGCACGGCCGACGGCGAGGTGGGCTGCGTCACCACCTGGGCCACCTTTCGCGACACGGCCCCGCCACCGCCCAACTCGTTCTTCGGCGCGCCACGCGGGAGCGAGGGCGTGGCCGGTTGCGTGAACCCGGCGGCGCCTGCCGGTGGCGCCCACGAGCTCGACAGCTACTTCCCTGCCAACGCCGGCGCCTCGATCCTCGACGCCCTCGGCGCCGGCGGCGACGAGGGCGCCAGCTGGCTCGACCCGTCGGCGGGCACCATCGAGACCCCCTTCGTGCACCTGACCGACCTCGTCACCGGCGAGTGCGCCGAGACCGGCGGCTTCCACTACCTGGAGGCGTCGATCACCGGTGCCGGTGACGGCCCTCGGGCCGACGACATCCCCGGCGACCTGTCGGCGGAGTGGGGCCTGCACCTCGTCGACGTGAACCTGGTGATGGGCGACGTGGTGCGCCAGGTGGCGGCCCAGGCGAAGGCGTTCGGCGAGGGCTGAGCCGGTGTGCGACACGCTGGTCACCCTCACCGACGACGGGGTGCTGTTCGCCAAGAACAGCGACCGCGACCCGAACGAGGCCCAGGTGCTGCGCTGGCGGCCGGCGGCCAGCCACGCCCCGGGCGCGACCGTGCGCTGCACGTGGATCGAGATCCCCCAGGCGGCGCGAACCCACGCCGTGCTCCTCTCGCAGCCGTGGTGGATGTGGGGCGCCGAGATCGGCGCCAACGAGCACGGCGTGGTGATCGGCAACGAGGCGGTGTTCACCCGTGACCTCTGGTACGAGCGGCGCCGGCCGGCCCTGCTCGGCATGGACCTCCTGCGCCTCG
>JAGQSL010000414.1 GCA_020439525.1 Acidimicrobiales bacterium
AGCGCTGCTGGCCCCGCTGCGCCGCGCCGCGCGCGGCTGGAGCGAGATGGAGGTGATCGCCCGGGCGCTCGCCGTGATCGACGCCCTCGAAGGGGGCGACGTGGCCGATGCCCGGGCCGCGACCGAGGACCTTCGCAGCTTCGTGGCGCCGTTCGGGCGTCCGGCGCTCGATGCGTTCGTGGCCTTCTTCGACGCCATGTGGGCGATCCTCGCCGGCGACCTCGCGCGGGCCGCCGAGCTCAGCGATGCCGCGCTCGCCATCGGGGTGGAGGCCCACGGCGACAACGCCGCCACCGCCTGGGCCGGCCAACAGCTGGTCGTGGCCCTGGGCCAGGGCCGGATCGGCGAGCTCGTCGACGACGTGGCCCGGCTGGTCGACGAGCAGCCGCTCGTCCCGGTGTGGGGCATGGTGCTCGCCCGGGCGCTCGTCGGCCGAGGCGAAGAGGTCGAGGCCCGAGCCGTCGCCCACCGGTACCTCGTCGACGGCGGGCTGAGCGTGCACCCGCGCAGCGTGCTGCGCTACCTGGTGGCGGCCATGGCGGCGGAGGTCTGCTGGCTCACCAGCGACGAGGTCCTGGCCGAGCACCTCGTCGTCGAGCTCGCCCCGATCTCCCACCGCGTGGCCGTGACCGGGCTCGCGGCGAGCTGTGCCGGCCACCTCGTGCGCCACCACGGGCTCGTGCTGGCCGTGGGCGGCGACCTGGACGGCGCCGCCGACCTGCTGGAGCTCGCTGCCTCGACGGCCGCGGCCGACGGCTTCGGTTGGGCCGAGGCGCAGTCGCTCGCCGATCGAGCCGTCGTGTTGCGCCGACGAGGCGGGCTCGGCGACGCCGAGGACGCGGCGGCCGACGACGAGCGGGCCGAGCGCCTGGCGGCCGCGCTGGGCCTCGAGCTCGTGCGACCGGCTCCAAGCGCGAGCTGAACCCCCAGGTCAGAAGGCATCTCGGGGTTCCAAGCGGGTCTCATGTGGCGTCCAAGGCGCCCGGCTGATCCTGCTGGCATGGAGACGACCGCCACCTCGCCCACCCCCGTCGACGCTCCCGCGCGCCGGCGTCGCACCAAGGTCCTCGCCCTCGTCCTGGGGCTGATGATCGCCGCCGTCGCCGGCCTCGCCACGGCCGCGCTCGCGGTCGGTCCGCCCGACGGCACCTTGCGCTACACGTGGTCGATCAGCGACCGCTACGGGCTCGACGAGAACCACGACGGCATCGTCGACGACCACGACGGCATCGCCGACCTGGCCGGGGACAAGGCGTTCATCCAGAGCCCGACCTACGCCCTGACGTTCGACACGTGCGCCTCCCCGGCGGTGACCGAGCGCGAGTCGCTCATCACCGGCTACGTGCTCACGCTGAGCGGCCCGCAGTCCAAGACGGTCAACGCCTCGACCTGCAAGATCACCGCACCGGTGACCAAGCTCGGCACCTACACGGCCAAGGTCGAGATCAAGGTCGGGCCGGCCACCGTCGACAGCCGCACCGAGCAGATCACGCCCCGAGACCTCCTCCTCGTCTCGGTGGGCGACTCGGTGGCGTCGGGCGAGGGCAACCCCGACACCCTCGAGTCGGGCACGTTCTGGTCGCCGAAGTGGCAGAACCAGCAGTGCCACCGCACCAGCCTCGCCGGCCCGGCCCAGGCCGCCCTCCGCATGGAGCGCCGCGACCCCCACTCGGCGGTCACCTTCCTCCACCTCGCCTGCTCCGGTGCCTCCATCACCAAGGGCCTCCTCGGCGACTACGAGGGCCAGGACCCCTCGGCCGGCAAGGTGCTCAAGCCCCAGCTCGACCAGCTCAAGGACCTCGTCGGCGATCGCCCCGTCGACGCCATGACCGTCTCCATCGGCGCCAACGACGCCGAGTTCTCCGCCGTGGTCAAGGCCTGCCTCGTGCAGACCGCCTGCCACACCAACGTCGTGCCCGGCCAGAAGAACGGCAAGCAGCTCTTCGACGAGAAGGCGCCGCTCATCACCCAGAACTACGCCCTCCTCGACGCCCGCCTCGACCGGATGGCCAAGCAGCAGGCCGGCGACGTGAAGCTCAAGGGCAAGGTCTTCGTCACCCAGTACATGGACGTCACCAAGGACGACGACGGCAGCTACTGCACCGGCCTCACCCAGAAGGAGAAGGACGCCGGCAAGCTCCCGGGCCAGACCACCAACGTCGACGGCCTCACGCAGGACGAGATGACCTGGGCCGACAGCTACGTGCAGGATGGCCTCAACACCCGGGTGAAGCAGGGCATCGACGCCGCCAACGGCAACGGCGGCGCCCAGCTCGTGTGGGTCGACGGCATCAAGGCCAAGTTCGCCAACCACGGCTACTGCGCCCAGGACCGGTGGATCCGGACGCTGTTCGAGTCGGGGCTCTACCAGCGGGGCCCCGACGGTGCCTTCCACCCCAACGCCGAGGGCCACCTGTTCGCCTACGCCACCTCGATCGAGGACAAGGTGGCGCCCGCGCTCGGCATCGAGGGCCAGCCCCTGCCCGTGGAGTTCGACGACGCCGGCCAGCTCGGCGACTCGCTCAACTCGTGGATCGCGACGCTCGACAAGACCGGCGCCCTCGACAAGGTCACCAACGCCCTGCCCTTCGGGGCCCGCCAGGAGGTGCAGACGTTCCTGCGCGACAAGTTCTTCGGAAAGTTCCTGCCCTTCGTGCAGCAGGCCATCACCGACGCCGACGGGTCGATCACCGAGCTCGCCGAGGCCCTCGACGACCTCGACGGCGACGGCAACCCCGGCGTCGACGCCTTCGGCGTGGCCAACCTCGACGTCGACCTCACCGGCGACATCCAGCCCAAGCTGCCCTCGAAGCAGTACGACATCACCTTCACCGTCAAGGGCTCGGTGCAGCTCGACCCCGACCTCGCCCTCAAGGCCGGCCAGCTCGGCCTCGGCGGCCAGAAGGCCTCGGGCAAGGCCCAGTTCTCCCAGACCGTGAAGCTGCACGTGGACTTCACCAAGCCCAAGACCGATCGCCTCTTCCTCACGCTCCCCGAGGACGGCCTGAACGGCCAGATGAAGATCGACCTCGCCGGCGACTTCGGCGGCACCGACGGGCCCGCCAACGGCCCCGACCGCCCCGCCATCACCTTCACCTCCGGCGCCCTCGGCCTCAAGGCCGTCGGTCAAGCCTCGGCGAACGTCACCCTCGGCTACTCGATCAAGGATCCGAGCGGCGATGGCCGCATCGACGCCACCGAGCTGTCCGACCCCCTGACGTGGGTCACCGCCACCTGCTCGTCGGGCGGCGCCCACGTCGACCTGCGCGCCTCGAGCTCGCTCGCCGGCTTCACCTCGGCCCTGGGCCGCATCACCCTCGACGACGACGACCTCTGCGACGGGGTCAACACCCCGAACGTGGACCTCGCCGAGCTCGGGCAGTTCCAGGGCCTGAGCGTGATCGACTTCGTCAACGGCCTCGCCCAGCTCACCACCGCCCTGAAGGGCATCCAGTCGGGCAACGACATCGACATCCCCTTCGTGAAGGAGAGCCTCTCGGGGGTGATCTCGGCCAACGAGAAGCTGGTGAAGTTCTTCACCGACAACGGCCTCACCGACCCGAACAACCCCATGGCGAACGTCGTGTTCGACCCGACCAAGCGGCCGGACCTCGACACCATCGACGAGATCCTGCCCAAGCTGGCGCAGGCGCTCGGCGTCCCGCTCGACCAGCTCAAGCCCCGCATCGTCGACCAGCGGTTGCTGCTCGACCTGAACGCCACCATCGACCCCGCCGCCAAGTCCGGCGCCGGCACGCTCGACTTCGGCGACCAGCTCTCGCGCACCGGCGTCGCCGAGGTCAGCGCCTCGACCAAGGCGACGATCGACCCCGCCCTCACCGTGAAGCTCGGCCTCGGCGTGGACCTCCGGCCCGACCTCGAGTTCGGCGACCGCTTCTTCCTCCAGGTGGGCGACGGCCCCGAGATCACGGCGGACGCCAAGGTGACCGCCGACGCGAAGCTCACCGCGAAGCTCGCCCTGCTCGACCTCGAGCTCGCCGACGACAACGCGTCCGGCGCCGTGACCCTGCTCGACCGCAAGGACCCGGCGAAGCCGATGCTCTCGATCGACATCAAGGGCACCACGAGCTCCGCACCCGACGACGGCCGCCTGACCCTCAACGAGATCACCACGCCCACCACCTCGGCCAAGAGCCCGTTCGTGGTGACGATCAACGGCAAGGTCCCGGCCTTCGGGCTCACGGCCCAGGCCAAGCTCGCCGGCGTCCCCTTCGCCAGCGGCAAGGTGACGATCGACTGGGCCGACATCACCCAGCCCAGCCTCCTGAAGGTCGATGCCGACGCCGCCTTCAAGGACTCGCTGCTGCCCTTCGCGTTCGACGCCTCGAACCCCCGCGCCGCCATCACCCAGGTCATCAAGGCGGCCCACACCGGCGTGAGCGAGCTGCGCACCGCCCTCACCAACAACCCGGCGGTCGCCCGCTCGCTGCCGCTCACCGGCAAGACCGCGGCCGAGATCGAGCCCGTGCTGGCCGACCTCGAGGCCAAGCTGGCGAAGCTGATCGAGCTCGACGAGACCCTCACGCTCAGCCAGCTCGAGACGCGCCTGGAGAAGGAGCTGGGCGAGGCCCTGGGCGTGGCCAACGCCCAGTGGCCGGGCCTGGTGACCTTCCGCTACGAGCCCCAGACGACGGCGAAGAACGCCGCCCTGCTGGTCGACCTGAAGGTCGGCTTCTGCTCGAACAGCCGCAAGGCCCTCCCCGGCTGCTCGAAGGTGTCCGAGATCGGTCCCTTCCCGCTCAACCTCTCCCTCGGCCAGAGCGCGGACTCGATGGCCGCCGTCACCGCGGACGGTCGGGTGACCATCGGCTACGACGCTCGCCTCGCCCTCACGGTCGGCGTGGAGCTGCCCCGGGTCACCCAGGCCACCACGCCCGGCGGGATCCCGTCGGTGAGCGGCGCCCCGCGGATCTTCGTGCTCGACACCTCGTCGTTCGAGCTCGGCATCGGCGCTCGCGCCAGCGGCCAGTTCGCCGGCGTGCTCGGCCCCGTGGAGGTCAAGATCGGCACCGCCAGCAAGGCCGCCGACGCCCGCCTCGCCGCCCGCTTCGCCCTGAAGAGCAAGACGGCGAACCCGGCGAGCCCCCAGCGCATCTACGAGGCCAACGTGGCCTCGTGGGTGAGCAGCATCCTCCCCACCGCCGCGGCCGGCGCCGTGAAGGACACGACGCAGTTCGCGTCGGGGTGCGCCGCCGGCGCCGACGCCTGCGCCACGCTCCCCATCTCGGTGAACGGCGCCTACCTGGGCGACGTCTCCTTCGCCGCCCCCGACCTGCTGGTGCCCTCGGGCTGGACCTTCGACGGCCAGCAGGTCATCGACAGCCTCTCGAACGAGAACATCCAGTGGGCCATCCTCATCGGCGGCATCGACTCGTTCGTGCAGCGCCTCGAGGCCTCCCTCCGCAACGTCCCGGCCGGCAAGAACATCCCGCTGCTCGGCATCGACCCCACGGCGGGTGCCGACGTGCTCGAGGACTTCCGCAAGGGGTTCGTCGAGCCCGCCCAGGAGCTGGTCAACAAGATCAACGCCGCCAACAAGGCGGGCGTGGTCCGCAGCTCGATCCAGGACTTCGTGTTCGCCAAGGTCGGGCCCGGCTCCGAGCTGGGCCTGCTCCGAGACGGCCCCGACGCCGGCACCGACATCACCAAGGCCGACGTGGTCGTGCTCCTGACGTGCAAGAGCGGCACGACCGTGAAGGACTGCGCGGACGGCGACGCGGCCACGACCATCGACGACCTGCAGCTGCGGGTGCCGCTGGCCAAGGCGGCCGAGGTGACCTCCGAGCCGCTCGACTCGGGCTTCCCCGGCCTGCGCCTGCGCAGCACCGACGGCTTCTCGGCCGGCGTCGGCTTCGAGATGGACCTCGCCTTCGGCGTGGACCGCACCAACGGCTTCTACATCCCCACCAAGGCGTTCGGCACCCAGCCCGAGCTGCGGGTGCAGGCCACGGCGTCGCTGCCGAGCGCCATCGACGCCCAGCTCGCCTTCATCCCGGTGAAGCTGACCGACAAGAGCCCGGGCACCCCCGACGTCGCCGCCACCATCGGCGTCGACCTGGCCGCCGGCGGCACCGACGACAAGATCACCCTGGGCCAGCTGGGCTCGGCGTCGATCACGCCGTCGATCTCCGCCTGCGCCAACGTGCGGGTCGGCTTCGAGACCGGGGCCAGCAAGAAGTTCCCGGCCTTCAAGGCCGACCTCGGGCTCACCGGCGGCTACCAGTGCACGGCGGGCGGCGTCACCGGTGCTCCCACCACCAACGCCGGCATGGGCATCACGTTCGACAACGTGCGGATCAACGCCGGCTCGGTGATCAACGACTTCATCGGCCCCGCCGCCCAGACGGTGCGCAAGTACACCGGCCCGCTCGAGCCCACCATCGACGCCCTCCGCAAGCCCATCCCCGGCATCAAGGAGGCGTCGCGCGCCATCGGCGCAACCCCGCCCACGTGGTGGGACCTCATGAACGCCATCAACGACATCCGCATGGGTGCCGGCGAGGCCGACCAGCTGGCGATGATCAAGAAGGTCATCACCGTGACCGACCTCGCCCGCCAGCTGGCGCCCGGCGTGGGCAACGCGCAGGACATCTCGCTCGGCAGCTTCAAGGTCGACACCTCGGTGGCCGCCGACCCGGCGAAGGCCACCGACATCGATGCGCTCCTCACGGGTGAGAGCTACGGGGGCGACACCTCGTCGATCCTCTCCCGCCTGCAGGGCGCCGGCATCCCCGCCGAGCTCTCCACCAAGGTCCAGCCCACGGCGCCGTACCAGTCGCTGACGTTCCCGGCCTTCGAGAAGCCCCAGCGCCTCTTCGAGCTCCTCCTCGGCAAGGACGTTCCCCTGGTGCGCTTCGAGGCGGGCGGCTCGTTCCTCCACGTGCCGATCGGCCCGTACGCCTTCCCGGTCGGCCCCGCCACCGTCTACTTCGGCGGTGCGCTCGACCTCTCCGGCCACTTCGCCGCCGGCTTCGACACCTACGGCATCCGCCAGGCGTACTCGATGCTGACCGACGACGACCCGACCAACGACAGCTTCGGCCAGGCGGCCGCCAGCCTCCTCGGCGGGTTCTACCTCGACGACTACGACGCCAACGGCAAGGACGTGCCCGAGCTGCGGGCGCAGGCCGAGGTGACCGTGGGCGCCGGCATCGGCATCCCCGGCTTCGGCGTGTTCGCCGAGGGCGGCGTGCACGGCGACGCCCAGATCGACCTCAAGACCACCGACGGCAAGCTGCGGCCCGAAGGCATCATCAAGCAGCTGCGGAAGAACCCGAACCCGGTGTGCATGTTCGACGCCAAGGCGCGCATCGACGCCTTCGTCCGGGTCGTGGTCTCGAACCCGATCAAGGACATCGTCTTCCCCATCGCCGACGCGGTGATCCTCGACGAGCCCGACCTCACCGACTTCTGCAACACCCAGCAGGACGACACCCAGGCCAAGCTCACCGGCCGGCTCTACACCGACGGCACGCTCGAGGTGTTCTCCTCGCCCGAGTCCGACCAGATCCGGGTCACCCAGCGCGCCGCGGGCACCGTCGAGGTGTCGAGCAAGGGCGTGGTGGAGACCTTCGAGGGCGTGAAGAAGCTCTTCGTCGACGGCGCCGCCGGCGACGACCAGATCACCCTCACCACCGACCAGCCCCGCGCCAGCGCCATCCCGGCGTTCGTGTGCGGCGGCGCCGGCCGGGACCACCTGTCGGTCGACATCGGCCCCGCCACCATCTGGGGCGACGTGGGCACCGGCACCACCACGGTGGAGAACGGCGTGTCCAAGGCCCTGCCCTGTGCGGCCGGGCCCGGCGCGGCCGACTCCATCCAGGGCGGTCCCGATGCCGACGTGCTGACCGGCGGCGAGGGCAACGACGACCTCACCGGCAACGGCGGCAACGACAAGCTCGTCGGCAACAACGGCGACGACACCCTGCTTCCCGGCGCCGGCGACGACACCGTCGACGGTGGGGCCGGCAACGACACCGTGAACTACTCGGACCGCTCCGACGCCGGTATCACCGTGGACCTCCGCTCGGGCAAGACCAGCGGGGCCACCGGCACCGCCGAGAAGGACGCGTTCACCAGCATCGAGAGCGCGGTGGGCGGACCTCGCGACGACGTGCTGTGGACGACCCCCGCTGGCAACGTGGTCGACGGCGGCTACGGCAACGACACGCTGAACGGCGGCATCGGCGCCGACGTGCTCATCGGCGGCGCCGGCGCCGACGTCCTGCTCGGCGGCGACGGCTTCGACCTGCTGGTCGGCGCCTTCGGCGACGACCGCATGGTCGGAGGCGAGGGCGGCGACACCTACCAGGGCGGCGAGGGTACCGACACGGCCGACTTCTCGACCGAGCCCGGCCCGGTGACCGTCACCCTGAACGGCCAGGCCGACGATGGCCGGGTCGACCAGGAGGCCAAGGACAACGTGGCCGAGGCCGAGATCGTCATCGGCACCACCGGCGACGACTCGCTCGCCGCCGGCGGCACCCCGGCGACCCTCGAGGGCCGCAAGGGCGACGACGTCCTGGACGGTCCGGGCACCCTGCTCGGCGGCGACGGCGACGACCTGCTCCGGGGCTCGGACCTGAACGACGTGCTGAAGGGCGAGGCCGGCGACGACGACCTGCGCGGCAACGGCGGCCAGGACGACCTCGACGGCGGTGCCGACGACGACCACCTCGACGGTGGCTTCGGCCCCGACCGCATGGCGGGCGGCAGCGGCTTCGACGTGGTCGACTACTCGAAGCGGACCAACCCCGTGCTCGTGCGCCTCACCGACGGCGCCCGCGACGGCGAGGGCGTCCAGAACACCGGCACCGGCGCCACCGCCGACTGCCTCGCCCTGTTCTGCGACGAGGTGCGCCCCGACAACGAGCGCATCCTCGGCGGGTCGGGCAACGACACCCTCGACGGCGACACCGGGAACCAGGAGCTCGTCGGCAACGGCGGCGACGACGTGCTCACCGGCCACGGCGGCATCGACCGCTTCGAGGGCGGCCCCGGCAACGACGACGCCCGCGACGGCGACGCCGCCTACTCCACCCCCGACCCCGCCGGGAAGGGCGACACCTGGATCATGGGCGACGGCGACGACTACGTCGGCGGCTCCGGCGGCGACGAGCACATCGAGCTCGGCGCCGGCAACGACCGCGGCGCCCTCTCGGGCACCGGCAAGGTGACCCTGGACATGGGGCCCGGCAACGACACCTTCGACACCGACAAGGGTGATCACACGATCGTCGGCGGGCCCGGCGACGACCGGCTCACCAGCTACGCCGGCAAGAAGGACATCGACATGGGCGACGGCGACGACGTCGTCGGCCTCAACAGCGGTGCCTACGCCACCCGCGCCCTGATGGGCGCCGGCGACGACGAGTTCGACGGCGCGGTCTCCTCGCCCGGACCCGACGTGGTCGACGGCGGCTCTGGCGACGACTTCCTCACGGTCAGCGGCGGCGACGACACCGTCACCGACCTCGAGGGCGCCAACACCATCTACCTCGGTGCCGGCGACGACACGGCCACGACGGGCCCCGGCTCCGACGAGGTCCGCGGCGACGACGGCAAGGACGTGATCGTCGACGGCGGCAACGACGGCCGGGCGCGCCCCGGCTGGCCCGCCAACCAGAACCTGTGGGGCGGAGCCGGCGACGACCGGGTCACCCTGAACGGCACCAGCGCCGTCGAGGACAACCTCACCGGCGACGCCGGCAACGACGTCCTGAAGGGTGGCGAGGGCCCGCAGTCCATCCTGGGCGGCGAGGGCGACGACCAGCTGCTCGGCCTGGGCGGCGACGACCGCCTGAACGGCGGCAACGGCGACGACACCGTGGACGGCGGCGACGGCGACGACCTGGTCCAGGGCGGCGAGGGCACGAACGTCCTGGTCGGTGGGCGCGGCGCGGACCGCCTCGAGGGCGGGTCGGGCTCCGACACGGTCTCCTACCTCGACCGGATCGCCCCGGTCACCGTGACCCAGGGCATCGGCGGCGCCGACGACGGCAATGCCGTGGACGACTCGGCCACCGTGCCGGGCAAGCGCGACGACGTCGCCTACAGCGTCGAGACCGTGATCGGCACGAACCTCGACGACGTGATGACGATCGGGTCGCTCAACTCCACCGAGACCGGGCGCCTCGAGGGCCGGGGCGGGCGCGACACGCTCATCGCCGAGGTGCGCGCCGCACTGCTCGGCGGCGACGGCGACGACACCCTGCTCGGCTCGTACCAGGTCGACTCGCTCGACGGCGGCAAGGGCAACGACCTGCTCGCCGGCGGGCTCGGCAACGACACCGAGAACGGCGGCGAGGGCGACGACCGCCTCGATCAGGGCGGCGCCATCGACGGTGCCGACAAGCTGATCGGTGGCCCCGGCACCGACGTGGCCGACTGGTCGGCCCGTCCGGCCGGCCAGGCCATCGCCTTCACGCCCGGTGCGGGCGGCGCCAACGACGGCGCCGCCGGCGAGGGCGACGACGCCGACGCCACCGTGGAGTCGGCCCGCACCCAGAGCAGCCCCCTGCCGGCCCCGACCGTGAAGGTCACCCCGGCCAAGGCGACCGCGCTGGTCGGCGAGGCGGTGGATGCCACCGTGACGGTCACCGGCTCGGCCGGCACCGCCACCGGTGCCATCGAGCTCGTCGACGGCGGGACCCGCGTCGGCTCGGCGGTGCTCGACGCCAACGGCAGGGCGGTCATCCCCGTGCGGCTGGTGAACGCCGGCAACCGGACGCTCGTGGCCACCTACCGAGGCGACCGCAGCTACCGCTCGGCCACCTCCCCCGCGGCGCCGATCACGGTCGGCAAGGTGGGCGTGGTCGTCGAGGTCGACGCCCTCAACTCGCCCACCAAGGCGGGCGAGTCGACCCGCCTGCGCATCACGCTGAAGCCGAGCGCAGGCTCGATCGCCCTCAGCGGAGCGGTCCAGCTCAAGGAGGGGACCACCCCGCTGCAGAGCTTCGGCGTGACCGACGGCCGGGCGGACGTGACCCTGGCGACGCCGCTCGCCCTGGGTCGCCACGACCTGGTCGCCACGTGGGCAGGCACCAGCGGCACCGACGCCGCCACCTCGGCGATCGAGACCGTCCTGGTGACCGCCGACGGACGAGCCCCGGCACCCACGCTGGCGGTGAGCACCACGCCCACCGCGCCGGTCGCCAGCACCTCGCTCACGGTGAGGGCCACCGCCACCCCGGCGCCGGGCGCCCCGACGCCCACCGGCACGGTGACCTTCACCGCCACGGGCACCGACCCGGTGCGCGAGGCGATCGAGCTGGGCACCGCCGAGCTGAGCGGGGGCATCGCCTCCCTGTCGGTCCCCGCCGGGCTTCCCGGCGGCACCTACACCGTGCGAGCCACCTACGACGGCTCGACCAGCACCCCCGGCGCCACCGGCACCAAGGCCGTCACGGTCACCCGCCCGGCGACCACGACGACGCTGGCCACCTCGAAGACGCCGGCCACCACGGCCGAGGCCGTGACCCTCACGGCGACCGTCGCCCGCACGAGCGGCACCGGCACGCCCACCGGGAGGGTCACCTTCCTGGAGGGCACCGAGGTCCTCGGCACGGCCACGGTCGGCACCGACGGGCGCGCCACCCTCACCCGCTCGTACCTGCTCGGCACCCACCAGGTGACCGCCGGCTACGAGGGCAGCGATGCCCTGGCGCCGTCGACCTCGGCGGCCCTGACCCAGGTGGTCACCACGCCGGGCGGCACCACGGGCATCGCCACCACGACGACGGTGGCCCGCAACGGCTCGAACCTGGTCGCCACGGTGACGCCCGCCTCGGGCACCGCCACCGGCCAGGTCCGCTTCACCCTCGACGGCGTCGACGGCACCCCGGTGAACCTCACCGGCACCACCGCCACCATCGCCGTCCCCGCCTGGGCCCCCGGCAACCACACCGTGGTCGCCACCTACCTCGGCTCGACCACCCACGCCGGCTCCGCCTCGGCGCCGCTCACGGTCACGGTCGACAAGGTGGGGACCACCACGACGGTGGCCCGCAACGGCTCGA
>JAGQSL010000415.1 GCA_020439525.1 Acidimicrobiales bacterium
CCGACACCTACCACCGCACGCCGGTGGGGGTCTGGTTCGGCAAGGCGAACGAGCAGGTGCCCGACCCCTACTTCGGAGGCGAGGGCCCCGACCGGGTGGGCTGCAACCACTGCGGCGCCTGCATGGTGGGCTGCAAGGTGGGGGCGAAGAACACGCTCGACCGGAACTACCTGTACCTGGCCGAGAAGAACGGCGCCGAGGTCCACCCCGACCGCCAGGTCGTCGACCTCGAGGCGCTCCCCGGCGGCGGCTGGCGGGTGACCACCGAGCGCCCCGGCGCCTGGGCCCGAAAGCGCCGCAGGGTGTTCACCGCCGAGCAGGTGGTCCTCTCGGCCGGCGTGCTGGGCACGGTGAACCTGCTGCTGAAGCTCCGCGATGGCGGTCGCCTCCCGAAGCTGTCGAGCCGGCTCGGCGACGTGGTGCGCACCAACAGCGAGGCGATCGTGGGCGCGTCGGCCAAGGTGCCCGACCCCGGGCTCAGCCGGGGCGTCGCCATCACGTCGTCGATCCACCCCGACGAGACCACCCACATCGAGCCGTGCCGCTACCCGCCGGGCTCGAACGCCATGGGCCTGCTCTCGACGGTCCTCGTCGACGGGGGAGGCGACGTGTCGCGCCAGCGCCGGTTCCTGGCGGAGATCGCCAAGCACCCGATGCGGTTCCTCCGGTCGATGTCGGTGCACCGCTGGTCGGAGCGCTCGATCATCCTCCTCGTCATGCAGAGCCGCGACAACAGCATCGCCCTGCGCCGCAACGCCAAGCTCGGCGTGCTCGTCTCGCGGCCAGGGGAGGGCGAGCCGAACCCCACCTACCTTCCCGTCGCCAACGAGGCCGCGCGCGAGGTGGCGGAGATGCTCGACGGCGACCCGTGGGGGGCCTGGAACGAGACCATCCTCGACGCCCCGACGACCGCCCACATCTTGGGCGGCTGCGTCATCGGCGACGCACCCGACACCGGCGTGATCGACCCGTACCACCGGGTCTACGGCTACGACGGGCTGTACGTGTCCGACGGTTCGGCGATCTCGGCGAACCTCGGCGTGAACCCCTCGCTCAGCATCACGGCGCTCACCGAGCGGGCGATGAGCTGCTTCCCGAACAAGGGCGAGGCCGACCCGCGCCCGGCGCTCGGCGAGCCGTACCGGCGCCTCGCGCCCGTGGCGCCCCGTCGGCCGGCGGTGCCCGCGGATGCGCCGGGGGCGCTTCGGGTAGGTGCCTCGGCGTGACCGCCGACGTCCTCCTCGCCAGCGCCGCGGCCATCGCCGTGGTGATGGTCGGCACCTGGATCGTCAGCGTGGTCGTGGCGGACGCTTCGATCGTCGACATCGTGTGGGGCGCCGGCTTCGTGGTGGTGGCCGCCACGTCGCTGGCCGTTGGCGACGGCTGGGATGCCCGCCGCCAGCTCCTGCTCGTGCTCGTCGGGATCTGGGGCCTGCGCCTCGCGGGCTACCTGGCCTGGCGCAACCTGGGCCACGGCGAGGACAAGCGGTACCAGGCGATGCGCCGCCGGTGGGGCGACCGGTTCTGGCTGGTGAGCCTGGTGCAGGTGTTCCTGCTCCAGGGCGTGCTGATGTGGATCGTCTCGCTCCCCGTCCAGCTGGCGTCCACCGCGGCCGAGCCCGCCGACTTCGGCCTGCTCGCGTACCTCGGCGTGGCGCTCTGGTTCGTCGGCCTGCTCTTCGAGACCCTGGGCGACGCCCAGCTGGCCCGGTTCAAGGCCGACCCCGACAACGAGGGCCAGGTGATGGACCAGGGGCTGTGGCGCTACACCCGTCACCCCAACTACTTCGGCGACTTCTGCGCGTGGTGGGGCGTGTTCCTCGTGGCGGCCGAGACGGGCGTGGCCCGCTGGGGCGTGGTGGGCCCGGTGGTGATGTCGTTCCTGCTGCTGCGGGTGTCGGGCGTGACGTTGCTCGAGAAGACCATCGGCAAGCGCCGCCCCGGCTACGAGGCCTACGCCCAACGCACCTCGGCCTTCTTCCCCCGCCCACCGAAGCCGTCGTGACGGCGTCGACCGCCGTGGGTCAGCGCCGGCGGTGCACGGAGACCTGGTAGTCGCCGCCGTCCCACGGCGCCCGGTCCCAGGTGGCCCATCGGGCCACCAGGTCGAGGCCCGCCGCTCGGGCGTCGTCGTCGAGCTGGGCGGGGCCGTAGCCCCGGCGGCGCACCTGGAAGCCGGCCACGAGCAGGCCGCCGGGGCGGAGGTGGGTGGCGCAGCGCTCGAGCACGGTGCCCTCGGTCCCGGGCGCCACGAAGATCAGCACGTTGCCGGCGAGCACGACCGCGTCGAAGGGCGGGCCATCGAGCTCGAGCCCGGCCAGGTCGGCCTCGACCCAGGTCAGGTCGGGCGCCTTGGCCCGGGCGGCCTCGAGCATGTGCGGGTCGAGGTCGGCGCCCACCACGTCGAAGCCCCGGCGCAGCAGCTCGATGGCGACGCGGCCGGTGCCGCAGCCGGCGTCGAGCACCCGGCGGCCCGGGGCCAGCTCGGCCACGAGGTCGGCCTCGCCGTGGACGTGGTGGCCGTCGGCGGCGAGCTGGTGGAAGCGGGCGTCGTAGTCGGTGCCGCGGGGGACCGAGGGGTCGTCGGCCCAGCGCGACCCGCCCGCGGGCCCCACGGTCAGCTCTCGAGCTGCTGGGCGAGGTAGAGCTCGACGCCGATGGTGTCGATCACGCTCAGCTGGGTCTCGAGCCAGTCGGCGTGGGACTCCTCGTCGACCAGCCGGTGCTCGAACAGCTCGCGGCTGCCGTTGTCGCCCTTGGCGACGGCGAGGGCGATGGCCCGGTTGTAGCGCTCGATCGCCGCCTTCTCGGTGTCGAGCTCCAGCCGCAGCTGCTCGGGCACGTCCTCGCCCACGAGCACCGGGTTGTAGCGCTGCAGGTTGGGCACCCCGTCGAGGTAGAGGATCCGCTCGATGATCTTGTCCGCGTCCTCCATCTCCTCGATGGACTCCTTGCGGGCCACCTCGGCGAGGCGGGTGAAGCCCCAGTTCTCCCGCATCTTGGCGTGGATGAAGTACTGGTTGATGGCCGTGAGCTCGGCCGTGAGGATCTCGTTCAGCGCTTCGAGGATCTCGGGGTCGCCCTGCATGGTGGCCTCGCGTTCGGGGGACGGGTCGGTGCTCGAAGCGTAGCGAGCGGCGGGGGACCGGCTGTCCGGCTCAGGCGGCGCTGATGGCGGGACGGATGTCGACGCCCTGCTCGGCGAGCAGCGCCTCCACCACCGGGCGGCAGCTGCCGCAGCGGCCGCCGGCTCCGCAGCGCACGGCCACCTCGTCGGCACCCAGGGCACCGGCGAGGATCTCCGAGCGGATCTCCCGATCGCTCACGGCGTTGCAATGACACACGACCATGCATCGGTAAGTCTGCCTAACAACCGGTGGGGTGTCAACCATCGGACCGCCGATGGGCTCGGGAGCGGGGCGACGCCCGAGGCTCGTCGTCACCCCCTCTCCGTAGGATGGCGCCCATGGCAGATCTGTCCCGCCCGTTCGAGGTCGTGTCGCCGTTCGGGCCGGCGGGCGACCAGCCCAAGGCCATCGCCGCGCTCGCCGAGGGCGTGGCGGGGGGCGAGCGGTTCCAGACCCTCCAGGGGATCACCGGCTCGGGCAAGAGCGCCACGATCGCCTGGGCCATCGAGCAGTACC
>JAGQSL010000044.1 GCA_020439525.1 Acidimicrobiales bacterium
CGGGCGTAGGGGTCCCACCAGGGCGCGCCCAGGCCGGTGAACGCGGGCACGAGGAAGACGTCGTCGCTCGACTCGACCGAGGCGGCGAGCGGGCCGGCCTCGGCGGCCTCGTCGATGATGCCGAGGCCGTCGCGCAGCCACTGGATGGCCGAGCCGGTGGAGAAGATGGCGCCCTCGAAGGCGTAGTCGGTGCGGGTGCCGCCGCGGCCGTCGGGGATGCTCCACGCCACCGTGGTCAGCAGGCCCTCGGCGGGCTCGGGGCAGGTGGTGCCGACGTTCATGAGGACGAACGAGCCGGTGCCGTAGGTGTTCTTGGTGTCGCCGGGGGCGAAGCACGCCTGGCCGAACAGGGCGGCCTGCTGGTCGCCGGCGATCCCGCTGATCGGGATGCCGGGCGGCAGCCCCGACGAGGCGTGGGTCACGCCGAAGCGCCCGCTCGAGGGCCGCACCTCGGGGAGGATGTGGCGGGGCACCCCGAAGAGCTCGCAGAGCTCGTCGGACCAGTCGAGCGTCCGCAGGTCGAAGAGCATCGTCCGGCTGGCGTTCGACGGCTCGGTGGCGTGCACGGCGCCCCCGGTGAGGTTCCAGAGCAGCCACGAGTCGATGGTGCCCACCGCGAGGTGCTCGTCGGCGGTGACGCCCCCCGACGTGAGCAGCCACTCGAGCTTCGAGGCCGAGAAGTACGGGTCGAGCACGAGCCCGGTGGCCTCCCGCACGAGCGGGAGGGTGCCGTCCGCGGCCAGCTGGTCGCATCGGGCCGCCGTGCGCCGGTCCTGCCAGACGATGGCCCGGTGGCGGGGACGGCCGGTCCGGCGATCCCAGGCGACGATGGTCTCGCGCTGGTCGGTGATCCCGATCGCGGCCACCGGCTCCTGGAGCGAGGAGATCAGCTCGGCGGTGGTGCCCACGATGGCGTTCCAGATCTCGGTGGCATCGTGCTCCACCCATCCCGGCTGCGGGAAGTGCTGGGTGAACTCCCGGTAGCGGTACCCGACGGCCCGCCCGGCGGGGTCGACGGCGAAGGCGCGGACTCCGGTGGTGCCCGCGTCGAGTGCGATCACGACGGCCATGGGCGGCGACGCTACCGGTCCGGCGGCTTCGGTAGCGTGCCTCCATGCGCATCGGGATGCTGACCGGCGGAGGCGACTGCCCCGGGCTCAACGCGGTGATCCGCGGGGCGGTCCGCACGGTGGCGGTCGAGCACGGTGGCGAGGTGATCGGCTTCCGCGACGGCTGGCGGGGCGTCCTCGAGGAGCGCTACGAGCACCTCGACGTCGATCGGTGCCGCGGCATCCTCCCGCGTGGCGGCACGATCCTCGGCACGTCGCGCGACCAGCCCTACACGCGTCCGGACGGGCCGGGCCGGGTGGCCGAGGTGGTCGAGCGGTTGGGCCTCGACGCGATCGTGGCCATCGGCGGCGACGGGACCATGGGCGTCACCAAGGACCTCCACCGCGACGGGGTGCCGGTGGTGGGCGTGCCCAAGACGATCGACAACGACATCGCCCTGACCGAGATGACCTTCGGGTTCCAGACGGCGGTGCAGATCTGCACGTTCTCGATCGACCGGCTGCACACCACCGCCGAGAGCCACGACCGCGTCCTGGTGGTGGAGGTCATGGGTCGCCACGTCGGGCACATCGCGGTGTGGTCGGGCCTGGCCGGCGGCGCCGCGATCACGCTCGTGCCCGAGGAGCCCTTCGACATCGACGAGGTGTGCCGCCGGATCGCCACCCGCCACCGCCGGGGCAGTTGGGCGACGATCGTGGTGGTGGCCGAGGGGGCGGTGCCGGCCCCGGGCACCCTCGACGTGGCCGCCCCGCCGGTCGACGCCTACGGCCACCAGCGCCTCGGCGGCATCGCCAACGTGGTGGCCGCCGAGATCGAGGGGCGCACGGGCATCGAGACCCGCACGACCATCCTGGGCCACGTGCAGCGCGGGGGCACGCCCGTCGCCTTCGATCGGGTGCTCGCCACCCGCTTCGGGGTGGCCGCGGTCGACGCCGTGGCCGATCGAGCCTTGGGCGAGATGGTGGCCCTGCACCACGGCGACATCGTCCGGGTCCCGGTGGCCGACGCCGTGGGGCACCAGAAGGTGGTCGACGAAGCGCTCCTGCGGGTCGCCCGCGTCTTCGCGCCGCCGCTGCCCGACGAGGGCGAGGGACCCGCTACCGAGGGTTGAGCGGCGGGTCGAAGTTGTCGGCGGTGACCTCGGCCCGGTTGCCGTCGTCGGTGGGCGCGTCGATCGGCTTGCCGTCGACCTCGAAGCGCACCGACTCGAGCGATGGGAAGGCCAGGGCGGTGAAGACGAGCTGGGCGAACGCCTGCTTCTGGGCGAGCGCGCTGACGTCGCCGATCTCGCTCGTCAGGTCGATGGTGGCCGTGCGGTCGGCCACCTCGACGCCGAGCAGCGACGTGCCGGGCGGCACGGCGGTCTGGAGGTCCTCGCTGCCCTCCGGCGGGGGCTCGAGCACCCGACCCAGGGCCTGGGCCAGCGTCGCCTCGCCCTTGACCGTGTAGCCCTGCCGCTCGAGCCGGTCGCCGCGCAGGAAGTAGACGGCGACCTCCTGGCCGGCGTCTTCGGGCAGGGTCGTGGGCGCCGTGCTGGTGGGCGGGATGGTGGTGCGGGCGATGGGACGGGGCTCGTCGTCCACCGGCACGCCGCAGGCGCCGAGGAGGACCACCACGAGGGCGGCGAGGGCCACGAGCGCCGCCGTCGGCCGGTGCGGGATCACGCGAGGGCCTCCTCGTCGTCGTGGGCGACCATCTCGTCCCAGGCCACGGGCAGCTCGATCACGAACCGGGCGCCGGGCTCGCCGTCGGGGCGGTCCTCCACCCACACCCGGCCCTTGTGCAGGGCCACGTGCTCGGCCACGAGGGAGAGGCCGAGGCCGACGCCCTCGCTGCCGGCGCGGCGGTTGGAGCCGGCGCCGCGGGAGAAGCGATCGAAGATCAGGTCGCGCTCCTCCTCGGGCACGCCGGGCCCGGCGTCCTCGACCGCGATCTGGATGCCCACGGGCACCTTGCGCACCTCGACCCGGGTGGCGCCCCCGCCGTACTTGCGGGCGTTGTCGAGCAGGTTGGTGATCACGCGGACGAGGCGGCGCTTGTCGGCCCGCACGAGCACGCCGGCCAGGTCGGCGTCGAGCTCGATCGGCACCTCGGGCGATTGGGACCAGGCGACCGCCTGGGTGGTGAGCTCGCCCGGGCGGATCTCGCTCAGGTCGAGGCGGGCGGCCCCGGCGTCGAAGCGGGAGATCTCGAGGAGGTCCTCGACCAGCTGCTTGAACCGGGCGACGTCGGCGACCATCAGGTCGACGGCCGCCTGGGCGGAGGCGTCGGGCATCTCCTCGCGGCGCGACGACAGCACCTCGATCGACGCCGACAGGGTCATCAGGGGGGAGCGCAGCTCGTGGCTGACGTCGGACGCGAACCGATTGTCCTGCTCGATGCGCTCCTCGAGGACCTGCGCCATGTGGTTGAACGAGCTGACCAGCACCCCGAGGTCGGGGTCCTCGATGGCGCCCAGGCGGGTGTCGAGGCGCCCGCCGGCGATGGCTTCGGCCGCCAGCGACACGTCGGCGAGGGGCCGCAGCGTGCGCCGGCTCACCCACCAGCCGAGCGCGGCACCGGCGATCGTGGTCACCAGCGACGCGCCGAAGAGCGACGTGGACAGCGACTCCAGGGTCGACTCGGTGTCGGCGAGCGAGGCGAACTCGAAGTAGAGGCCCTGCACGTCGGGGAGCGGGACCCCGATCAGCAGCTCGACGTCGTTGTCGAGGGCGATCCGCATCCGCGACGCGGTGCCGTCCTCGGCCAGCGCCAGCAGCTCGGGCGGGATGGCCGACTCGTCGTAGTCCACGTTCTGGTAGGTCCACTGGCCGGATCGGTCGCGCACCAGCGCGTTCGAGCGGGTCTCGCCGCTCAGGGAGTTGAGGAGCTCTCGCAGCCCGGTGTCCTCGCCGCCACCGCCCGCCAGGCGGGCCGACACCACCTCGGCGTTGCGGAAGGCCTGGCGGGTGGCCGAGCTCTCGCGCTGGTTGAGGATGTTCTCGCGGGTGAGGGCCCAGGTGGTCCCCGCCAGCAGGGTCGACAGCACGGCGGCGCTGAGGGTGAAGGCGAGGGTGATGCGGGCGCGCAGGCCCGGCCGGGGGGTGCGGAACCCCTGCCACCACCGGTCCTCGGACCGGCGCCGGCGCCGGTCCGAGGACCGGTGGTGGCAGGGGTTCCGCACCCCCCGGCCGGGCCTGCGCGCCCGCATCACCCTCGCCTTCACCCTCAGCGCCGCCGT
>JAGQSL010000045.1 GCA_020439525.1 Acidimicrobiales bacterium
TCGGACCCCAAGGGCGTGCGCCACACCGACCGCACGCTCATCACCGGCGCCAACGGCCTCGCCGCCGCCCTCGACATGGCGGCCGACGACATCGGCTCGATCGCCTTCCCGTTCGCCCACATCGCCGGGCCCGACTACTTCGGCATGATGCTCATCGCAGGGTTCGGCGCCGTGCTGATCGAGGCGTTTACGCCCACGGGCGCCGTGGAGGCCTTCAACGCCCACGGTGCCACCATGGCCGGCGGGTCCACGGCCTTCTACCAGATGTACCTGGCCGAGCAGCGCAAGGATCCGGCCACCCCGCTCTTCCCGTCGATCCGCAAGCTGTCGGGCGGTGGCGCCCCCATGCCGCCCGAGGTGTTCGAGGAGGTCAAGCGGGAGATGGGCATCCCCATCTGCCACGGCTACGGCATGACCGAGTGCCCGATGATCTGCATGGGCGGCCCCCACGACACCGACGAGCAGCTGGCCAACACGGTGGGGCGGCCGGTGGTGGGCCTCGAGCTGCGGATCGTGGCCGAGGACGGCTCGGTGGCCGGCGTCGGCACCGACGGCGAGGTGCGGGTCAAGGGCCCCATGGTGTTCCGGGGCTACACGTCCGAGGCGGCCACCGCCGAGGCGTTCGACGAGGACGGCTGGTTCCGCACCGGCGACGTCGGCCACCTCCGCCCCGACGGCCACCTCGTGCTCACCGGCCGGCTCAAGGACATCATCATCCGCAAGGGCGAGAACATCGCCGCCAAGGAGATCGAGGACCTGCTCTACGCCCACCCCAAGGTCGGCGACGTGGCGGTCATCGGCCTCGCCGACCGCGAGCGCGGCGAGCGGGTGTGCGCCGTGGTCGAGACGGCCGAGGGCGCCGAGCCGCTGGGCTTCGACGAGATGGTGGCCTACCTGGGCGACCAGCAGCTGGCCCGGTTCAAGACCCCCGAGCAGCTCGAGGTGGTCGACCGCCTCCCCCGCAACGAGACCCTCGGCAAGGTCCTCAAGTACAAGCTCCGCGAGGCCTACGCCGCCAAGCCCTGGCCCTGACCCCCCCCTCCAACCGGGAACTGACCGTGATCTTCGTCGGTCGGCCGACGGAGATCGCGGGGAGTTCGCCTCAGGCGGCGATCTCGAGCGCCGATCGGATCGTGGCGACGACCTCCGCCGGCCGACGCTGCAGGTCGTCCCAGGTGAAGCGGAGCACGCGCCAGCCCTGGGCCATCAGCCGGTTGTCGCGCCGGCGATCGTCCTCGAGCGCGGCGCGGCCGTCGTGGAAGCGGCGCCCGTCGAGCTCGACGACGAGCTTCGACGATGGCCACAGGCAGTCGACCCGCGCGATCCAGGACCCGTCGCCCAGATCGACCTCGAAGCGGGGCTCGGGGAGGCCGGCGTCGTGGAACACCCGGCGGGCCACCCGCTCGAGCTCCGACGCCGGGGCGACGTAGCCGGCACCGCGATCCTCGAGGATCTGCCGGAAGGCCACGGTCCCCGACCGACCCCGGCCACCCAGCGCCGAGAGGGCAGCCTCGAGCTGCGCCATCGTGACCAACCGCCGCACGAGCAGGTGGTCGGCCGCCCGCTCGACGCGTCCTGGCGGATCGACGCCCGCCAGGTCGAACAGCGTGCGCGCCGGGCTCGTCACCGCCAGACCGGCACGCACCGAGCGGTGGGCGGGAAGGAGCAGCGACGTGGAGTGCAGGCGAGAGAGGCGGCTGCGCCGCTCCGCCTCCTCGACGACCACGACATCCGGTCGGTCGAGGTGCCGGTAGCCGGGGACGCCCCACAGCGCCGCGGCCGACCTTCGGGCCAGATGGGCGCCTTCGCCGTGCTCGGCGAGGGCGAGCACGAGCGCCTGCTGCTCGGTGCGCGGGGCGCCGCCCAGCCGGTAGAGCCCGGGGAGGACGCGCACCAGCTGCCCCGACGCCAGCATGCGACGGACGGCCCAGTCGGTGGTCCCGGTCGCACGGAGGTCCGACGAGGTGACCACGCCGTGGTTGGCTTCGCCGATCTCGAACAAGGTGGGCACGACCAGCCCAAGACGTCGCGCCCACTGTTCGTCGCGCTCGACGGCCCGATGCGACCGACATGGCGCACTCCGCCCCTCCCCCCGACGAACTGACCGCGATGTTCGTCGGCGGACCGACGAAGTTCACGGTCAGTTCGAGGGGTGGGGGTGGGCTACGTGGCGTCGGCCCAGGTCGTGACGATCGAGGTGTCGGCGAGGAAGCGGACCGACCGGTCGGGGGCCCAGCGGGCGGCGGCCTCCTGGAGCGCCTCGTCGACCATCGCCGCGGCCGCCTCGGCGTGCTCGACGGGGACGTGGACGAGCAGCTCGTCGTGCAGGCACAGCACGACGCGAGCGCCGAGGGCCCGGCCCCGGGCCCGCACGGTGACCGCCCACACCTTGAACAGCTCCGCGGCCGCGCCCTGCACCACCGCGTTGCGGCCGTAGCGCCCGCGCGCCGCCGCCCGGGCCCGAGCCGAGCGCTCGCCCGCCTCGGCCTCGAGCCCCACGACGCCCGGGCCGCCCATCCGCAGGAGGCGCCCGCCGTAGGTGCGCAGGTCGCGGCCGACCTGGGCCGACGCGTCGGCCTCCTCGAGGTACGACATCGCCACCGGGTACGACCGCCGCAGCCCCACCAGCGCCCGAGCCCCCTCGCCCGTGGTCTGGCCGTACATGGCGCCGAGGACGGCGACCTTGGCGACGGCCCGCTCGACCCCGAGCTCGGCCGCCACCGGCGCGTACAGGTCGTCGGCCTGGCTCGCCCGGGCGAGGGCGCGGTCGCCGCTCACCGCGGCGAGCACCCGAGGCTCGATCTGGCCCAGGTCGGCCCGGACGAACACGTGACCGGGCGCCGCCACCACGCCGGAGCGCAGGTCGGCGGGCATGTTGTGGAGCCCGGCCGAGGCGGTCATGCGCCCGGCCGCACCGTCGGAGCCGGTCCACTCGCCGCGGAAGCGGCCATCGTCGCCCAGGTGCTCGTCGAGCCACGCGTACCCGAAGGTGGTGGCCACCCGCTCGGCCTTGCGCCACGTGAGCAGGGCGTCGACCAGCGGGTGCTCGTGGCGGAGGCCCTCGAGGCGCCAGGCCCGGGTGTCGGGCACCTCGACGCCGACCATCCGCAGCATCGTCTTC
>JAGQSL010000416.1 GCA_020439525.1 Acidimicrobiales bacterium
CCGTGGGAGCGCCAGGCGTGGGCCCAGCGCCTCGCCGGCTTCCGGGAGGCCTACGAGCGCGTGGCCGATGGCGCCCCGACCGAGGACGACCTGCGGATGGTCCACCACCACGCGTCGGAGGCCACCTACGGCGACCCGGCCTACGGCGGCAACCGGGGCGGGGGCGGCTGGGCCCGGATCGGGTTCCCCGAGCCCCTCCACCCGCCAGCTCGAGAGGGCGGCGAGGGGGCGACGGCGTGAGCGACGTGGACTGCGACGCCGTCGTCGTCGGGTCGGGCCCGGGCGGTGCGACCGCGGCCGAGGTGCTGACGGCGGCGGGTTGGTCGGTGATCGTGCTGGAGAAGGGGCGCAACCACCTGCTGTCGCTCGAGGCCCCGCACGAGCCGCTGCGCCACTTCGCCAACGACGAGATCGCCGCCCACCGCCGCTTCCTCCTCGGCCCCGACCCCCTCCTCGAGCCCCGCACCTACCGCCGCACGGAGGCCGATGGCGAGCGCCTCGCCGTCGGCAACGTCAACAACCTTCCGTCGACGGTGGGTGGCGGCGGCATCCACGCCGACGCCAAGCTCCCCCGCTTCCTCGAGGAGGACTTCCGCCTGCGCTCGACCCGCGGCCCCGTCGAGGGCGCCTCGGTCGAGGACTGGCCGCTCGCCTACGACGACCTCGAGCCGCACTACACGGCGGTCGAGCAGCTGTTCGGCGTCGCCGGCGACGCCGAGGCGAACCCGTTCGCCGCTTGGCGCTCGGCGCCCTACCCGCTGCCGCCGGGCGACGACATGCCGATGGCGGTGGTCACCTCGGAGGCGGCCGAGCGGGCCGGCTTCCACCCCTATCGCGCGCCCACGGGCATCAACTCGATCGCCGCCGACGGCCGCCCGGCCTGCACCGACTGCGGCTACTGCGGCGGCTACGGCTGTCCCGTGCAGGCCAAGAGCGATCCGATCGCGGCCCTCCAGCGGGCGCTGCGCACGGGTCGGTGCGACCTTCGCCCGGAGTCGTACGTCACCGAGATCGTGCGCGACGCGAGCGGTCGCCGGGCGACCGGCGTGCGCTACCTCGACCTGCGCGAGCACCCCGAGCCATCGGTGCGCGAGGTGCGGGCCCACCACGTCGTGCTGGCCGCCGGCGCCTTCGAGACGCCCCGGCTGCTGCTGCGCCAGGGCCTGGGCGGCGACCTGGTCGGGCGGTACCTCACGTACCACTACCAGACCTTCACCGTCGGCATCTTCGGGCGCGACACCGGCGGCGAGCGGGGCCGCAGCGTGACCCACCTCCACGACGACCTCCTGATCGACGGCCCCGAGCTGCGGGCGGTGGCCCGGGAGGCTGGCCTCCCGTGGGTGCGCGGCGGCGTGGTGGAGCACGGCGCCGGGCACATGCCGGTGGAGGAGAGCACCACGTACGGGCCGGGCGAGCACCACCTGCCCTCGATGCGCGACAGCGCGCTGCGGCGCCGGTTCTGGGTGTTCACCATGCAGGGCGAGGACCTGCCCCAGGCCGCCAACCGCATCGACCTCGACCCGAGCGTCACCGACGCGTGGGGCCTCCCGGCCGGGCGCGTCACCTACGCCCCGCACCGCCACGAGCTGGTGGCGTCGGCCCACGCCGGGCCGGTGCACGAGGCGATCCTGCGCGACGCCGGCGCCCAGGCGGCGTTCACCGCCACCTCGCCGCCCCAGGGCGACCTCGACCTCCACGCCACGGCCAACCCGCTCGGCATCGCCCCCGCGTCCAAGCACGTCATGGGCACGGCGCGCATGGGTGCGGACCCGACGACGTCGGTGGTGTCGCCCGAGCAGCGGCTGTGGGACTGCGACAACGTGCTCGTCTGCGACTCCTCGGTGTTCGTCACGTCCACCGGCTACAACCCGACGCTCACCCTGGCGGCGCTGGCCCACCGCGCCTCGACGCTCCTCGTCGGCGGTGGACGGTGACCGAGCGCATGCGAGCCGCTCGCACCGCCGGCCCCGGCCGCCTCGAGGTGACCGAGGTCGACGTGCCCGCGCTCGACGACGGGGACGTCCTCGTCGCCGTCGAGCTCTGCGGCGTCTGCGGCAGCGACCTCCACATGGTCCTCGAGGGCTGGGCGCCCCCGGGCCGCATCGAGGGCCACGAGTGGGTGGGCCGGGTCGTCGCCGTGGGCGAGGGCGTCGAGCGCTGGTCGGTCGGCGACGCCGTCGTCGGCGGGCCCACCGAGCGCTGCGGCACGTGCCGGCCCTGCCGCGCCGGTCGCCCGGCCATCTGCGAGGCGCGCGGCGCGGCCGGCTCGGCGTACGACGGCGCCTTCGCCGCCTACAAGCGCAGCCCGGCCTCGGAGCTGCTGGCCCTGCCCGACGGGCTCGATCCCCGGGCCGCGGCCCTCGCCGAGCCCCTCGCGGTGGCGCTTCACGCGATCGGCAACGGGCAGGTGGTCGCCGGCCAGCGCGTGCTCGTGCTCGGCGCCGGGCCCATCGGCGCCCTCGCCATCGCGGCGATGCGAACGATGGGCGTCGCCGAGGTGGTGTGCGTGGAGCCGGGCCCGGTGCGCCGCGAGCTCGCCCTCGCCGTCGGGGCCGACCGCGTGCTCGGGCCCGACGACCTCGAGGTCCCGTCGATCGCCGAGCCCGACCGGATCGTCGACGGAGCGGTCGACGTGGTCCTCGAGTGCTCCGGCAAGGCCGCGGCGATGGAGGCGGGCCTCGCCCAGCTCGGGCGGGCGGGCACCCTCGTGCTCGTGGGCGCCGGCATCGAGCCGCCTCGCTTCGACCCCAACCGGATCCTGCTCAACGAGCTGGTGGTGACCGGGGCGTTCACCTACGACGAGGGCGGGTTCGAGGCCGCGCTCGAGCTCCTCGCGTCGGGGCAGCTGCCCGTCGACGCGCTCCTCGAACCGGGGGAGGTCGGCCTCGACGGCCTCCTCGATGCCATGCGCGACCTGGCTGCGGGCCGGATCGCCGGGAAGGTGCTGGTGCGACCGTGACGAACCCCGGACCGACGTTCTCGAAGCCGCCGCGCTTCAACCACATCGCCGTCTCGGTGCCCGCCCACGAGCTCGACGCCGCCGGCCGGGCGGCCATCGCCGAGTTCTACGGCGATCTCCTCGGCGCCGTCGAGTACCCGGAGATGACGAGGGACCGCAAGCAGCTGGTGCTCGGGCTCCACACCCACGAGCAGTTCTTCTTCATCGTGGCCGAGGACGAGCCGATGCGGGCGCCGCGCATGGACCACGTCGGCGTGTCGGTGTCGACGCTCGAGGACTTCGAGGAGGTCGCCCGGCGGGCCGCGGCCTGGAAGGAGCGCCTCGGCGATCAGGTCGAGCTGATCGAGCCGACCGCCGAGGAGTTCGCCGGCGTCTTGCGGCTGCACTCGTTCTACGTGCGCCACCGGCTCCCGATCATGGTGGAGGTGCAGCACTTTGCGTTCCTCTAGGCGATCTGCCGTCCTCGTGGCCGTCGCGCTGCTGCTCGCGTCGTGCGCCAGCGACGGCGATGGTGGGGCCACCCCGGCCGGCGACGGCTCGGCCGTCGCGACGGCGTCGGCCTCGACGTCGTGCGACTGGGCGATGGCCGGCCACGGCCTCGATCGCCTGCACGCCACGGGCTGCGACGGGTCCGACGCGATCGGGATCGACACGCTCGACCGGCTCGTCCCCGTGTGGTCGCTCGACGTGGGCGCGGAGGTGACCGGGGCGCCGGCGATCACCGACGACGCCGTCTACTTCGGCGACTGGGCCGGCGTCGTCCACGCCGTGGACCGGGCGAGCGGCGAGGTCCGCTGGACCCGCGAGACGCCGCTCGAGGCCAACCTCTACGCCGGGCAGATCCCGGCCTCGCCGACGATCGCCGAGATCGACGGGACCGAGGTGCTGGTCGTCGCCAGCGGGCGCACGGTCCTGGCCCTGGCGAGCGAGGACGGGACGCCGGTCTGGCAGACGCCGCTCGGCACCTCCGACGAGGAGGACCCCACCGAGATCCAGGGATCCCCGGCGGTGGCCGACGGGCTGGTCCTCGTGCCCACCGACGTCCACAACGCCAAGGACGGCCGGCGCTCGGGGCTCGTGGCCCTGGCGCTCGACGACGGCACGCAGCGGTGGACCTGGGACCCCGAGGAGGGGGTGGACGCGGCCGGGTGCGGGAGCCTCTGGGGCTCGCCGTCGGTCGACCTCGACGCCCGGCTCGTCGTCATCGGCACCGGCAGCTGCTTCGCCCGGGAGTCGTTCAACCCGGCGAGCGAGGCGATCGTCGGCGTCGACCTCGACACCGGCGAGCTGCGCTGGACCTTCCAACCCCGCACCGAGTACTCCGGCCAGGACTGGGACTTCGCCGGCGCGCCGAACCTGTTCTCGATCGGCGATCGGCCGGTGGCCGGGCTCGGGAGCAAGGACGGCCGCTACTACGTGGTCGACCGCACCGACGGCGAGCTGGTCTGGGAGGCCGAGGCCGTCAAGCAGGTGGCCGACGAGGACGGCTTCGCGTTCGGTGGGTTCATCGGCGCCACCTCGGTGGCACCCGATGCCGACGGTCGCCTCGTGGTGGCCGGGGGCACGGCCGTGGGCGACTGCCCGTGCGAGCACGGGTTCGATGCCGCCACCGGCGAGGCGATCTGGCAGTCGCCCGAGGCCGGCGGCACCTACGGGGCGTCGGCCGCGGCCGGCGGCGTCGTGTTCACCGCTGGCATCGACCAGACGCTGCGGGCCTACGACCTGGCGACCGGCGAGGTGCGCTGGAAGGGATCGATCGGCTCGCTCTCGGCCTCGGGCCCGGCCATCGCCGGCGACCTGCTCGTGATCGGCGTCGGCTTCCGCGAGCCGGGCAACGACGCCCCGCCGGCCGGGGGCGTGCGCGCGTTCCGCGTGCTGGGCGAGGGCGAGGCGCCGCCGAGCACGACCACCACCACGCTCCCCGACGGGCCGGCGGTCACGGCCCTGGCGGCATCGGACCAGCCCTGCGTGGGCGCGCCCTGCGACCTCGACTTCACCCTGAAGGACCCGCCGGCCGGCCACCGCCCGACGCTCACCCTGGAGGTCACGCCGTCGCCGCTGCGCATCCGGGTGCAGGGCGACGACCTCGGCGACCCGGCCGACTGGCTCGGCGACGACGGCCCGGCGGCGGCCGACGGCGCCACGGCCTTCGCCGTGTTCATCACGCCACGCGACGACAAGCCCGAGCTCGGCTCCATCGTCTGCGTCCTCGACGAGGGGTTCGACTGCGAGGGCGACGCCATCGCGCTGCCCGCCGACGCCTACACCCGGCTGTCGGTCCTCGCCCTGGCCGACCCCGTCACGCCGCCCGCCGTCGAGGAGGGCTACGACCGCCTCGTCACCACCCACTCGTTCGACCCAGGGCTCGTCCCCGCCACCTGATCGGATCCGCCGTGCTCGCACCCCACCGCCGCCCTCGCACGCTGCTCGCCCTCGGCCTCGCCGCTTTGCTCGCCCTGCCGTTCGCCGGCTGCAGCTCGGACGACGCCAGCGCGCCCGACGACGGCGGCTCGGCCGGCACCGGCGCGCCGTCGCCGGCCGCCGAACCGATCGTGTTCAACGGCCAGGGCAACAACCTCGACGCCTACGCCGTCGAGCCCGGCGACGATGGCACCTTCGCCACCCAGCGGGTGTTCGAGACCAAGGACACCGATCCCGATGCCGGGCGCGACATCAACGCCCAGATCTGCTTCTTCCCGCCCACCGAGGACGGCGAGCGGTGGTTCATCGCCGGGGAGGACACGAACCAGGACGATCCGGGCGGGTCGGCGGGGTGGGGCATCTTCCGCCTCGACGGCGATCGCGTCGGCGAGCTGGAGGCCACGCAGCTCGGCAAGCTGGTGCCCACCTTCCAACCGGCCAACGACAACCCGGAGAACTACGGGTGCGCCGTGCTCTCCGACGGTCGGGTGCTCACCACCGACGTCGGCAACCAGGCCGCGGGTGACGGCGACGGGCAGCTCATCGTGTGGTTCCCCCCGCTGGTGGGCGGCGAGTACCCCGAGTTCCCCGAGGTCGCCTACTGCAAGATCGACGTGGGCCTCCCGACGGCGCAGTCCATCCTCCTGAAGGACGACGACGAGGTCTACGTCGCCGCCTCCCGAGCCGGCGTCTTCCGCTACCGCGGGCCGTTCCCGACCTCGCCCGACGCCGCCGGCGGGTGCGGGAAGCAGGACGCGACGGGCGCCCCGATGGCCGACGAGGTCGACAAGGAGCTGTTCATCGCCTCGGGCGAGAACGGGATGATCACCCCGGCCGGGCTGGCGCCCGCGCCCGACGGCGGCCTGTACGTGTCGAGCGTGTTCACCGGCGTGATCGACGAGTACGACGCCGACGGCACCTTCCGCCGGACGATCCTCCAGCCGCCCGAGGGCGAGTCGCTCGGCGAGGAGACCTTCAGCACCGGCACCCCGCTCGGCATCGGCGTCGCGCCCGACGGCACCCTCTTCTACGCGGACATCGGTGTCGTGGTGACGCCCGACGACGTGGGCCCGGGCGACGGCAACGGCTCGGTGCGGCGGATCCGCTTCGTCGATGGCGAGCCCCAGCCGCCCGAGACCCTGGCCGTCGGCCTCGCCTTCCCCGACGGCATCGGCATCTTCGACCCGACCGCTTGAGGCCTCGCCTCGGCGTCCGACGAAGGCGATCGACCTCGCTCGGTCGGGCTACGGCCGGGCGATGGCCGCGGCGGTGAGGTCGCGGAAGCGGGCGTAGCGGTCCGACGCGTGGGGCACCCAGCGCTCGTCGGGCTCCACCCGGCGCCCGGTGCGGGCCCAGCGCCGGGCGTCGCCGAGCCCGGCACCCCACGGCGAGTCGGACGGCTCGAGGCCGGCGACGCACCGAGCCAGGAACGCGGCGCCGAGCGCGGCGCCCTCGGGGACCTCGACCACGTCGACGGGCAGCCCGGTGGCGTCGGCAGGGCATGGCATTCTGCCATCCGATGCCGCCGTAATTGCTGGCCGGGTCTTCCATCATCGAGGGCGGCACGCCGCGCGCCGTTGTCCCGTAAGTGATCGGAACGCAGCCCTCACAGATGATCTGCCCGGGTGTCGCCGCATAGGGTCCTGCGGGGTAGGTATATTGCGGCGCATGTCCATTGGCCTGCGCCAGATCTCCGTAGGTCGCAGCCGATGCCGGACCTGAGATCAGCAACGCCATGAGCGCGAGCGCGCCCCAACCGAAACCCTGGGTCATCACTGGTCCTCCTCTTCATTGCTCGTAGTGCCCGGCTGCGTCTGGGCGATGTCTGCGTTCAGCGTCGCAAGCTCCGCGCTCGCCCGCTGTGTGGCCGCCGCAATTTGCCTCAAGGCCGCCTCGAGACCCTCGGCCCGAATGCGCAACGCCTCGGCATTCGAGTCATCGACAACCGGTGCCGTTTGCCTTGCGCGCGGCGCAGCCGCAGGTGCCCGGCGCTTGGTCGCGGCAGAG
>JAGQSL010000046.1:0-120 GCA_020439525.1 Acidimicrobiales bacterium
GCAAGCAGCAGCTCCTCGACCACGCCGCCGCCCTGTTCGCCGAACGGGGCTTCGCCGAGACGCGCGTCCTCGACATCGTCGGCGCCGCCGGCGTCGCCAAGGGCCTCTTCTACTGGTACT
>JAGQSL010000046.1:254-4883 GCA_020439525.1 Acidimicrobiales bacterium
TGGCCCGCTACGCCCACTTCTTCGCCCTCCTCGAGGTGGAGAACCTCGAGAAGCAGTTCGCCGACGAGCTGCGCAAGGGCACCGACGTGCACACCGCAGATGTCGCCGCGCTCGTCCGAGCCGGCGTCGCCGACGGCTCCATCCGCGACGAGGACCCGGAGGTCGCGGCCTACGGCGTGGTCGGGACCGTCGGCTACTACGGGCACTTCCACCGCACCGGGCGCATCGCCCTCGACGTCGACGAGCTCGCCGCGTTCGTGGGTCGCTTCGTGGTGTGCGCGCTGGCGAGCGACGAGGAGATCGCCCGCCGGGTCCTGGCCGTCCGGCTGGGCTGAACGGGCGCCGGACCCGCGGTGCCGACGCCGGGTCGGTTCTCCCGCGGCACGCTCGGCCAGGGAGTAGGGTCCCCCCGCTGCACGAGCCGACGGTCGAGGAGACAACGGTGCCGAAGTTCCTGAGCCACGAGTGGGTCACCGAAGCGCGAGCCATCCAGGACGAGTTCAAGGGCCGCACCCAGGCGCCCCCCGCCCAGGCTCGGATCAACCTCACCATCACCGAGGTGCCCGCCGACGTCCAGGACGGCCCGATCGAGGCCCGGATCGACACCACCGACGGCGCGGCCGAGCTCGACCTCGGCCACCACGAGGCCGCCGACGCCGCCATCAGCCTCGAGTACGACACCGCCAAGGCCTTCCTGGTCGAGGGCAACCCGCAGGTGGTCATGCAGGCGGTGATGAGCGGCAAGGTGCGCATCTCCGGCGACATGACCAAGGTGCTCGCCCTCCAGGGCGGCACCCCTGGCGAGGCCGAGCTCGAGATGGGCCAGCGCCTCCGCGACATCACCGACTGACGGCGGCGCCTCACATCGCCGGGAGCGGCTCCCCCGCCTCGGCCACCGACGCCACCTCGGTCACCGACGCGATGCGCGTGGCGGCGGCGACCCCGGCCGCGGCGAGCAGCAGGCCCGCGCCGTAGCCCCAGTGGTAGCTCGCCTCGAGGCCCACGGCATCGAGGCGGCTCTGCTGCACCGATTGCATCGCCGTGATGCCGAACACCACGCCCACCTGGATCATCATCTGCTGGGCAGCGCCGGCGATGCCCAGGTCGGAGGAATCGACCGACACGGTCACGCTGGCCGACAGCGGGGGCATCGCCAGGCCCATGCCGACGCCGGCGAGGGCCAGGGCGCCGGCGATGACCGGCACCGCGGAGCCGGCGCCCAGGGTCGCCATCCACCCGAGGGCCACCACGACCGCGAGCGCGCCCAGGGCGGCAGCTCGGCGGGCCCCGACGCGGAGCACGACCGCCCCGGCGAGCGGGCCCGCCACCGCGAAGGCGAGCGGACGAGCGATCGACACCAGGCCGGTCTTGGTCTCGGAGAAGTCGAGCACGTTCTGCAGGAGCAGCGGGGTGAGGATGAACGAGCCCATGTACGCGGCGTTGAGCAGCGCCTGGGCGCCGATCGCGGCGCTGAAGCCGGCACGGCCGAGGTAGCGCAGGGGCATCAGCGGCGCCTCCGCCCGGCGCTCCTGGGCCAAGAACCCGGCGAGCGCCGCCGGGCCGCCGACGAGGGCGGCGACGACGCTCGGGTGGCCCCACCCGAGCCGCGGCCCTTCGGCGATGGCGAACAGCAGCGGGGTGACGCCGAGCGCGAGGAGGGCGGCCCCTGCGAGGTCGAAGCGACCGGCGCGGTGGCGCGGCGTCTCGGGGAACAGGCGGTACGCCAGCACGAGCGCGACCAGCACGAGTGGCACCTGGGCCACGAACAGGGCCCGCCACCCGAACGCCTCCACCAGCGGACCGCCCGCCACCACGCCGACCACGGGCGCGCCGGCGGCCACCATGGCCCACCAGCCGAGGGCGCGGACCCGCTCGGAGCCCGGGAAGACGCGA
The DNA here is from genome assembly GCA_020439525.1 of Acidimicrobiales bacterium. Taxonomy (GTDB): domain Bacteria; phylum Actinomycetota; class Acidimicrobiia; order Acidimicrobiales; family Iamiaceae; genus Aquihabitans. Next base: position 2,148 of record JAGQSL010000046.1, read on the forward strand.
GAGATGAGCGCGAAGGAGGCCGGCCCGGTGGCCGCGCCCTCGATGGCGCCGAGCGTGCGGAAGGCGATCAGCGACGGCGCGTTCCACGCCAGCGCCGAGAGGGCCGCCATCACCGCCGCGCCGGCGAGGCCGAGCAGGTAGATGCGCCGGTGGCCGATGCGGTCGCCGAGCTTGCCCACGAGGGGACCGATCACGCCGAAGGCGAGCATCGGCCCGGTCACGACCCAGGTCATGGCGGCGTCGGTGGTGCCCAGCTCGCCGCCGATGCGGTGGATCGACACCGCCAGGATGGTGACGGTCACGTTGACCGAGAACAGGCCGTAGAGCGCCACCGAGAGGATCGCCCACCGATTGCGGGGCGCGGCGTCGACCCCGATCGCTCCCTCGTCAGCCGGCACGGCCGCCGACGGTACTTGACCGGCGGGTCAAGCCATCGGGTCGGGTCCGGTGATCTGCGTCACCCGAGGACGATGTTCACCGTGGAGCCGGGACGCACCAGCGTGCCGGCCCCTGGGCTGGTGCCCACGGGCGTGCCCGCCGCCGGCCCGCTCACCGAACCCGCCTTCAGCCCGGCGCCGGTGATGCGCGCGACGGCCTCGGCGATCGAGTCGGCACCCGAGATCGAGGGCACGGCGACGAGCTCGGGGCCACGGGACACCTCGACGTTCACCGAGTCGCCGCGAGCGACCGTCGACCCGGCGCGCGGGAGCACCGAGATGACCCGGCCCTCGTCGACCGAGTCGCTGTAGCTGCGGACGATCGCGGCCTTGAGGCCGAGGGCCTGGAGCGCCTCGACCGCGGCGTCTTCCGTGCTCCCCACCAGCCCGCTCGGGATGGTCCGGGGCTCGGGGCCCTTCGACACCACGAGGGCCACGGTGCTGCCCCGCTCGAGGCGGGTGGGGGTCCCCTCGGCGACGCGGATGACCGTCCCCTCGGGCGCCTCCTCGTCGTAGGGGGTGTCGGCGGTCGACGCGTCGAGGCCCACGGCGGCGAGGGCGGCCGTCGCATCCTCCAGCGAGGCGCCGGCGAGGTCGGTGGGGACGTCGACGATCTCCTGGCCCTCCGACACGGTGAGCGTGACGGTCCGCCCCTCGGGGAGCCGCGTGCCGGCGGTGGGACGGCTCTCGATCACCTCGCCCTTGGTGGTGTCGTTGCGCCGCTCGCGCACCACGGTGACCTTCCACCCCCCGGCCGTCAGGATCGAGCGAGCCTCGGCCTCGGGCCGACCGACCACGTCGGGCAGGGGCAGCTCGATCGGCGGTGCCTCGGGGGTGCGATCGCGGGTGGCCACCGCCGCAGCCGCGCCACCGGCGCCGGCGAGCAGCAGCACCACCAGCGCGACCCACGGCCACCGGCGGTGGCGGCGCGGCGAGGGCTCGGCTCCGTCCGCCGGGGTGCCCACGACCGCCACCTCGTCGGTGGCGTGATCGTCGGCGGGCTCCGCGTCCTCGCCCTCGGGCGCAGCGGCGCCGGCGTCGCCCTCGGGTGGTCCGGGCTCGCCGAGCGCCGCATCGCCCTCGCCGGCCGCCGGCTCGACCACCTCGGGCTCGGCGGAGCCGGCGACCACCGCCGGCGGGAGGTCGACCAGGTCGATCGGGGCGGTGGGCGGTCCGGGATCGACCACCTCGGGCTCGGCCTCGGGATCGGCGGGTGGTCCGCCGGCCTCGGCCCATCCGAGCGGACCGGACCCGACGCGGACGTCGGCAGCCGTGGCGCCGCCCGCCGGGACGGGGTCTCCACCGCCGAGCGCCGGCTCGGCCTGGTTCACCCAGGCCGGCGGATCGAGGTCGAGGTCATCCGCGCGCAGCACCACCGGTGCGGCGTCGGCCGGCGTGGCGTGGATGGTGGGATCGGCGTCGAGCCCCGCCGCGGCGCCGGCGGCGATGGCGCCGGCCAACGGGAGCGGGGCGGGCCGCGACAGCTCCTGCGCGGCGCGGAGCAGGCCGCGGGCGAGGGCCCGGGCGTCGATGCGCTGGTCGGGATCGGGGTGGCCGGCACCGACGAGCACGCTGCGGAGCGGGCCGAGCGACTCGGGCACCTCGAGCTGCTTGTCGACCCGCGCCATCAGGGTCCCGAGCGTGGTGTCGGCCACGAAGGGCACCTCACCGGTGACCGCCTCGACCAGGACGAGGGCGAGCGCGTACACGTCGGCCTTGCCCGAGAGCCGCTCGCCCTTCGCCTGCTCCGGCGACGCGTACCGCGCCGTGCCGAGCACGGCGCCCTGGGGCTCGGTCCACGCCGCTTCGGCCAGGGCGCGCGCCAGGCCGAAGTCGGCGATCCGGAGCCGCTGCTCCTCGCCGAAGAGGAGGTTGGCGGGCTTGACGTCGCGGTGCACGAAGCCCCGCCGGTGCGCGTAGTCGAGCGCACGGGCCGCCTCGACGCCCACCCCGAGCGCCTGGGCCGGGCTGAGCTGGGCGCCGGCGTCGAGCAGGGCCCGCAGGCTGCCCCCGGCGAGGTACTCGGTGACGATGAACGCGGCATCGCCGTCGTCGGAGCCGTCGCTCCAGTCGTACACCGCCATGATGTTCGGGTGGCTCAGCGCGGCGGCGGCGCGCGCTTCGGCGCGGAACCGGCGCAGGAACTCGGCGTCGCCGGCCAGGGCATCGTGGAGCATCTTCAGCGCCACGCGGCGGCGGAGCTTCACGTCGTCGGCCAGGTACACCTGCGCGGACGCGCCCATGCCGATGGGTGCGACGAGCCGGTAGCGCCCCCCCAGCACCCGGCCGATCTCTGCCG
>JAGQSL010000417.1 GCA_020439525.1 Acidimicrobiales bacterium
GCCGTCGCGCCGAGCCGGCCGACCCAGCAGCGCGAAGCCGTCCTCCACCCGACCCGCCATCACCATGGCCCGGCCCAGCACGGCGGTGGCCTGCGCGGTGCCGTACGCGTTGTCGAGCCGCTTGAAGGTCCGCAGGGCGGCGTCGGCCAGCTCGACCGCCTCGTCGGTCCGACCGGTCCAGAGCCGCACCGAGGCCTGGAGGAGCGTCATCATCGCCGAGGCCCACGGGTCGCTGCGCGCCCGCGCCTCGTCGAGCACCTGCTCACCGAGCGCCGCCGCCTCGGCCACCCGGCGCTGCTGGAAGCGCACCCACGCGAGCAGGCCCAGGCTCCACGCCAGGCCCTGGGTCTCGCCCACCTCGCCGAACACCTCGATCGCGGAGGCGAGGCGACGATCGGCGTCGTCGGGTCGGCCGGTCACGAACGCCGTCCAGGCCAGGTTCTGCGACGCCCACGCCTGGGTGGAGCGGTCGCCCGCCTCGGTCGCCGCCGCGAGGGCCGCCTCGGCCGACACCTCGGCGTCGGCCACCCGTCCCGCGAAGATCTCGACCATGCAGCGCTGGCGCAGCGCCTCGCCCAGCCCGGCCACGTCGCCGAGCGCCCGGAACCGAGCGGCGGCGTCGGACACGGTGACGATCGCGCCATCCAGGTCGCCCTCGCGCTGCTGCACGCTGCCGCGAGCCAGCACGGCGCGCGCCACCGAGCGGTCGTCGTCGAGGCGCTCGGCGATCCTCCGGGCCAGCTCGGCGTCTCCCCGCGCCAGGGCCAGCTCCCAGCCCTCGACGGCCACGGCCGAGCGGCCGAGGAGCAGCCGGATGGCCTCGGCGGCGCGAGCCCGGTCGCCGTCGGGCTCGAGACCGGCGAGGTCGAGCAGGTCGAGCGCCTGGGTGTAGAGCCGCACCGCGGAGGGCACGGCCTGATCGCGCCGGGCCCGGTCCGCGGCCTCGGTCACCCACCGTCGGGCGTGGTCGGCGAGGTCGTCGGGGAAGCCGTCGGTCCGGGCGTTGGGCCCCAGCTCGGCGGCCAGGGCCACCGCTGCGCCGTAGTGGTGGGCGAGCTGGTCGACCACCCACGGCGGCCGGGGGCGCAGCGCCGCCGCCCGGTCCTCGATGAAGCGGGCGATGCCGAGGTGGTTCTTGGCCCGGTCGGCCTTGGTGATGGTCTGGTACGCCACCTCCCGCAGCAGGTCGGAGCGGAAGCGCCACTGCTCGCCGTCGACGACCATGATCTCGTCGGCCACCAGCTGGGCCACCACGGCGTCCACGTCCACCGACGGGTGCTGCTTGCGACCCATCTCCCGCAGCCCGAGCATCGGACCGGTCTGGCCGATCACCGACGCGTCCTGCACCACGGCCCGCACGTCGGGCGACAGGTCGTCGAGCCGGGCCGCCACCAGGCCGCGAAGGGTGTCGGGGAGCGCGGCCACCCGGCCCGGCTCGGCGGCCGCCTCGCCGTCGAGCAGGCTCACCAGCTCCTCGAGGAAGAAGGGGTTGCCGCCGGCCCGCTCGAAGAGGGCCTCGGCGGTGGCCGGCGACGGCGCCGCGCCGAGGAGGTGCTCGAGCAGCTCGTCGGACGCCTCGCGGTCGAGGGGGTCGAGGTGGAGGGTGAGGGCGTTGTGGCGGCCACGGCGCGGCGCCCACTGGTCGAGCAGGGCCGGGCGGGCGGTGGCCAGGATCACCACCGGGCAGTGGTGCAAGACGGCGAACGTGTCGTCGATGAGGTCGAGCACCGCCGGGTCGGCCCAGTGGAGGTCGGAGATCTGCAGCACGAGGGGGGCCCGCTTGGCCGACGCCGAGGCGTACACCCCGAGGGCGCGGCCGGCCTCCTGGCGCACCGTCGCCGGGTCGAGCTCGGCGCCGTCGTCGTAGCCGAGCAAGGTCAGCAGCCCGGCCGTCGTCCGCTGCACCTCCGGGTCGGCGCCGCCGCGCTCCATCGTGGCGGCGAGGACCTCACGCACCCGCGCCCGGGCCGCCGACGGCTCGTCGCCGACCTGGACGCCCAGCCCGTCGCGCAGCGCGTCGGCCACCGGCCACCACACGTTGGCCTCGCCGTAGGGGACGCAGCGCCCCTCGCGCACCACCGCCTCGTGGTCGAGCTCGGCCGCGCGCGCCACCTCGTCGGCCAGCCGGCTCTTGCCCATCCCCACGTCGCCCACCACCAGGGCCAGCAGGGCCCGGTCGTGGCGGAACGACGTGTCGACCGCCGTGGTCAGCAGGTCGAGCTCGTGGGCGCGACCGACGAGGGGCACGTCGATGCGGCGGGCCCGGTAGCCCGGGGGCAGCGTCGGCATGACCGCCGCCCAGGTGTCGACCGGCTCCTCCCGACCGCGCGCGGCCAGCAGGCCCCGGGGCTCGTAGGCGATGGTGTGGTGGGTGGCGGCGTGGGTGGCCGGACCCACCAACACCTCGCCGGGCTGGGCCACCGTCTGCAGGCGGCTCGCCGTGTTGACCACGTCGCCCATGGCGGTGACCGAGCCCGCGGCGCGCATCGCGCCCACCAGGACCTCGCCGGTGTTGACGCCGACGCGCATCTGCAGGTCCTGGTCGATCTGGGCCGCCTCCTCGGCGAGGGTCACCTGCATGCGCAGCGCGGCGCGCACCGCCCGCTCCGGGTCGTCCTCGTGGGCGACCGTCGCGCCGAACAGGGCGACGAGGGCGTCGCCCACGATCTTGTCGACCTGCCCGCCGAAGGAGGTGACGTCGGCGGCCAGCCGGTCGAAGCAGCGGTCCACCAGGTCCTTGACCCGCTCGGGGTCGAGGCGCTCGGACAGCGACGTGAAGCCCACGAGGTCGGCGAACACGACGGTGACCACCCGGCGCTCGTCGTCGACGGCGCGCAGCGCCCGACCGCAGGACGCGCAGAACCGGGCGCCCTCCCCCACCTCGGCGCCGCAGGCCGTACAGGTCACCGGCGCAGCATACGAGCGGGGGTGGTGGGCCCCGCCCCCCGTTCCACCAGGATGGGGCCATGGCCCTCGACCTCGACGACCTCGCCCCCGACGTGCTCGCCTTCCTCGCCGAGCGCCACCTGGCCACCCTCACCACCCTCCGGGCCGACGGCTCGCCCCACGTGGTGCCCGTGGGGTTCTCCTACGACCCCGAGGCCCGCCTGGTGCGGATCATCACCTGGGCGGCGAGCCGCAAGGCCCGCAACCTCGCCCACCGGCCGGGGAGCCGCGCCGTCGTGAGCCAGCTCGACGGCGGTCGTTGGCTCAGCCTCGAGGGCCCCGCGACCGTCACCGACGACCCCGAGCGGGTGGCCGCCGCCGTGGCCGGCTACGCCGCCCGCTATCGCCAGCCCGGCGAGCGGGCCGACCGGGTGGCCATCGAGATCGCCGTCGACCGCGCCCTGGGCCGGGCCTGACCGCACCGATCAGCCCGCCCGGCGCGGGCCCGACCGGAAGATCAGCCGCGGGCCCCGGTCGTAGGTGAGCCAGTTCCACGCCCAGTTGGCGAACACCGAGATGCGGTTGCGGAAGCCGGCGAGCATCACCAGGTGGAGCCCCAGCCAGGCCAGCCAGGCCGGGAGGCCCCAGAGCCGGATGCCGAGGGGCAGCTCGGCCACCGCCCGGCTCCGCCCGATGGTGGCCATCGTGCCCTTGTCGCGGTAGCGGAACGAGGTGGCCGGGGCCCGTCCGGTCGTCGCCGCCGCGATCTGCGCCCCCACGAAGCGACCCGACTGGATGGCCACCGGCGCCAGCTGCGGCAGCAGCTCCCCGTCGCGGCCACCCGAGGCGATGGCGGCCACATCGCCGATCGCCCACACGCCGGGCCGACCCGGGACCTGGAGGTCGGCGCCGACCACGATGCGCCCGGCGCGCCCGGTCGCGAGCCCGAGCGCTCGCCCGAGCGGGTTGGCCTGGACGCCCGCCGCCCACACGAGCGTGTGCGCGGCCAGCTCCTCCCCGTCGTCGAGCACCACCCGATCCGCTCGCACCCGCGCCACCTGGGCGCCGAGGCGCACCTCCACCCCGCGCTCGGTGAGCGTCTCGAGGGCGTGGCGCTGCGACGGGGCCCGGAAGGGGGCGAGGAGCTGGTCCTGCATCTCCACCAGCACCACCCGGGCCCGCTCCACGGGGAGGCGGGGCAGGTCGCGCCGCAGCACCCGGTGGAACAGCTCGGTGAGCGCGCCGGCGACCTCCACCCCCGTCGGGCCGCCGCCGACCACCACGAACGTCAGGGCGCCGTCGTCGACGAGCGCCGGCCGCGCCTCGGCCGCCTCGAAGCGCTCGAGCACGTGGTTCCGGAGCCGGACCGCGTCGGCCAGGTTGTAGAGGGGGAAGCCGTGCCGGTCGACGCCCGGGATGCCGAACGTGTTGGCCGTCGCCCCGGCCGCGACCACCAGGTGGTCGAAGGGGAGGTCGGCGACGTCGTGGTCGTCGTGGTGGAGGTGCACGATCCGCCCCTCGAGGTCGGCGCCGATCACCGTGGCCTGGCGGAAGGCCAGGTTCGCCTGGCGCGCGACGATGCCGCGCACCGGGTAGGCCACGTCGGCCGACGCCAGCCCCGACGTGGCCACCTGGTAGAGCAGCGGCTGGAAGGTGTGGAAGTTGTGGCGGTCCACCAGCGTCACGTCGACCGGCGCCCGGTGGAGCGCCTTGGCGGTGGCCAAGCCACCGAACCCGGCGCCGACGATCACCACGTGCGGTCGTGCCATGGCCCCACCCTACGGAGCGCCTCTCACCGTCCACCCGGGGATTCCGCGTCGCTAGCGTGACCGCGTGGCCGGGTACTCGGGGACGCCGCTGGCGAAGA
>JAGQSL010000047.1 GCA_020439525.1 Acidimicrobiales bacterium
GGCGTGTAGGCCGTGTACCAGGCCGGGCTCTCGAGCACGTTGCGAAGGATCACCGGCGGGGTGATCGTCCCGTGGTAGCCGAGGCCGATCATCGACGTCACGACCCGGTTCTGCGCCGCCAGCTCGCGCAGGTCGGCGAGCGCCTCCACCTCGCTGCGAGCCGCGGGCAGGGCCAGGTCCTCGAGGCTGCGGATCGACTGGGGGAGCGCCGCGTCGGTCAGCTCGTCGAGCGAGCCGAAGCCGAGGTCGGCGAGCATCTTCGCCTGCTGATCGGCCTGGGGGCCGAGGTGGCGGGACTCGAAGGGGGCGTCGGCCTCGAGCTCGGCGAGGGTCGGGCGGTCGGACATGGGTGCTCCTCGGTCGCGGTGGGCGCGGCGGATGGGCCTCCCCGCTGTCGACGGACCTGAGAGCTTCCCCCGGCGGGCGGGGTTTCCCCTTCGGTGAGGAGCGACGGTGCCCCTGCTTTCCAGCGCTGCCTGTGCGGACGGTCCTGGTGCCTGAGAGATTCCGGGGAGGACTTGCTCCTTCGGCGTGCCCCGAGGGGCACTCTCCCGCCCGCGCTGAACGGCGGCCCGAGCGTACCAGCCGACGGCGGCGAGGCCGGTGAGAGGTGGGCGACGCCTCCCCCGATGGCGACTACCATCGGCGATGAGGGCGGCGTCCGTCGCTCGCCGTGGGCGCATGCGCCCCGATCGTGGAGGGTCCCATGGGCATCGACCGCAAGCTCGCCGCCATCGGCCTCGCCGGCTCCCTCGTCCTGGTGGGCGCGGGGTGCGGCAAGGCCGCCGACAAGGCCGCGGAGACGATCGCGGAGAAGGCCGCCGAGAACGCGACCGGCGGCGACGTCGACATCGACTCGGACGGCAACAGCGTCAAGATCACCGACAAGGACGGCAACACGTTCGAGGCCGACACCACCGGCGACGGCGCCACGCTGCCCGAGGGGTGGCCGTCGAACCTGGCGCCGCCCGACGACATCAAGATCGTCACCGCCTCCACGAACACCGTCAACGGCAACAAGACGATGGTCGTGCTCGCCTCGGCCGAGGGCACCGTCGAGGAGTGGGCGGGTGGCCTCAAGGCCCAGCTCGAGGACGCCGGCTACGAGATCCAGAACGACGCCACCACCAGCGGCAGCGAGGGCTCCTACGCCGGCCTGACCGCCACGGGCGAGTACGAGATGTTCGCGTCGATCAGCGACTCGAGCACCGACGAGGGCTCGGTCGACATCAGCATCACGCTGAGCGAGCCCACCAGCTGATCGACGGGGCCGGCCCGCGAGCCGGCCCCGCTCAATCCACCGGTTGGGTGGTGCCGAAGGCGTCGGGCTCGACCTGCGCGATCCAGTCGAAGATCGGCTGCGCGCAGAACCAGCCGGCGAGGTGGCCGCCGACCTGCTGGGCGGTGGCCTCGGCCACGTCGTCGTCCATCGCCACCACCGGGCCCGCCGCCCGGGCGAGGAGCTCGACCTCGCAGGTGCGCTCCATGGTCACGTACCAGAAGATCGCCTCCTCGACGCTGCGGCCCACCGTCAGCAGGCCGTGGTTGCGCAAGATCGCCGCCTTGTGGGCGCCGAGGGCGTGGGCGATGCGCTTGCCCTCCTCGGGGTCGTCGACCACGCCGCGGTAGTCGTCGAAGAGCACGTGGTCGCCGTGGAAGATGCACGAGTCCTGGGTCAGGGGCTCCAAGGTCCGACCCAGCGCCGAGTAGGCCCGGCCGAACTTGGAGTGGCTGTGCGCGGCGGCGACCACGTCGGGACGGGCGGCGTGGATCGAGGAGTGGATGGCGAAGGCGGCTCGGTTCACCGGCCAGTCGCCCTCGACGACCTCGCCGTGGTGGTCGACGCGGATCAGGTCGTCCACGGTGATCTGCTTGAAGCTCATCCCGAACGGGTTGACCCAGAACTCGTCGGCCCGCTCGGGGTCGCGCGCCGTGATGTGCCCGGCCACCCCCTCGTCGAAGCCGAAGCGGCCGAAGATCCGGAAGGCGAGTGCGAGCCGCTGCTTGCGCCACAGGCGCTCGTGGTCGAGGTCGCGTTCGACGGCGATGGGGCGAGGCGTGCGTGCGGAGGCCATGGGCGCCAAGTCTACGAACCGCCCTGGCGACGTGCCCGGCCGTCGGTCAGAGGACGCGCACTCGATACGCCGGGGTCGCGATCAGCACGGCGACCATCGCATCGACGCCACCGTCGCCGTGGGCGGCCACCAGCTCGTCGACCAGCGAGGCGCTCGGCGCCCGCCCGGTCATCCCGCGCGCCAGCTCGATGGCGGTCACGAGCACTGCGGTCTTGCGCTGGTACTCGCCCGATTCCGAGAACTGGAGCACGACCTGGCCGCGGTTCCACGTCTTGGCTTGGAGCCGCGCCAGGTAGAAGGCTCGCCCGGACGGATCGGGATCGCGCTCGAAGACGTTCCGATACACCTGGTCGATGAACTCCGCATCGGTCAGCGCGCCGTAGCGGCGGGCGAACTCCGAGGACGCCGCGAACTGGAGCGAGATGCGCGACAGGGTGGTCCCGTTGCGGCGTCGGTTCGCCCAGAAGTCCAGCCCGCTCGGATCGGGGTTGCGCAGGAAGTAGGCCCGATAGAGCCGGGTTGCGGGGCCGTAGGCCCCGTCGAACCAGGTCGTGCGGCGACGGAGGTCCACGTACGCGCCGGGCGTCAGGGCGCCGGCCTCCAGCTCGGCCGCCTCGGCCGTGACCTGGTCCTCGGAGGGGAGCGAGCCGGAGAAGTCGCGGTGCTGCTGGCGGACGAAGTCGGCGATCGTGGCGAACGGGGCGATGGTGGGCGCGCTCAGGGGGGACTCAGGCCCGAGGCCCACCGCGTTGCGAGCGGCGACCGAGTAGCGCACGAGCGCGGCCGGCGGGGGAGCGGGGTCGAGCATCGAGGTGCCGGTGGCGGCGACCGGGCTCTGCGGCTTCGCCGTCGGCGCACCCACGTAGGCCCGCACCTGGTAGCCGGTCAGCGCGCTGGCGCCGTCGTCGGGGGCGCTCCACGCGACCGTCAGCCCCGCTCCGCCGGCGGTGACCGAGGGTGCGGTCGGGGCCGAGGGCAAGGTGGCGCCCTCCACCACCACGGGCACCACCGTGGAGGCGCTCAGGTTGCCGTTGACGTCGAGCGAGCGGACCTCGACGTAGGAGGTGCCGAGGTCGGCGATCGTGAGGTCGGGGGCGACGCCGAGGTGGGGCGCCCACGAGCTCACCGAACCATCGGGGCGATGCACCCGCACCTCCTGGCCTCGCAGCCCGCGAGCATCGGCTCCCGAGAAGCGGACGGTGGCGCTCCACCGGTGGACCCCGTCGGGGCGGTCGCTCGGGAGGACGGCGGCGCCGGCCACCGGGAAGGTCGTGTCGGTCCAGTCGCGGCCGGCGAGGGCGGCCACGTCCGCGATCTTGCCCTGGCCCTGCTTCGACGGGTGGAAGTGGTCGCCGCAGCCGCCGCCGACGAGGCCGGGGATCGGGCAGAGCGACGCCGTGTTGCGGCTGATGTCCAGGTCGGTGAAGTTCCACTGCGCCTGGGGGAGGAGGGGGCCATCGGGTGGCGTGACCCGGTTCGACGTGAGGTCGAACAGCTGCTGGTCGTCGAAGCGGCAGCGCAGGACCTTGGCGCACTCGGTGGCGAGCACGTCGTTGTAGGCCTTCGTGCGAGCCCGGACGGCCGCCCGCCGATCGCGATCGGCCGGTGCGTAGCTGTCGGCCTTGTCGAGCAGCGACTGGCAGGGGAACGCAGCCCCGAAGATGTCGATGCTCCAGTAGAGGCGCGCCCCGTTCAGGCCACCCGCCTGGCCGCTCTCCGGCTCGGGGTGGTACGTGGCGTTCTGGGGCGCGCCGCGGATGTACCAGAGGTTGTAGATGTCGGGCACGCTCATGACCTGGATCAGGGCGTCGGGGGCCTGCACCTTCACCCGATCGAGGCCGGCCTTGAACTGGCTCCGGTAGGTCTCGACGCTCGTCATGTCGTCGACCGAGCTGCGGCACAGGTCGTTGCCGCCGAACTCGACGAGGACCAGGCCGGTGTCGGCCGGGGCCGGGCTCACGTCGCCGCTGCCACCGGACTTGCCGTTCTGGATCTGCGGCGCGAAGTCCGACATGCGGTCGCCGTTGGTGGAGAGGTTGTAGCGCCTGCTGGTGGGCACGCCGAGCCGGGCCGCGACGCTCGAGACCTCCCAACCGGTGGCCCAGCTGTTCTTGGGGTTCTCCTGGGCGAGCGCGCCGGTGCCGGTGCTCTGGGTGATGGAGTCGCCGACGGCGACGACGCTCGTGGGCTTGCCCGGCCGCGCGGGCGTCGGGGTCGGCGCCGCGACCGCCGTCCGCCGGGTCTGGCCCGAGGCCGGCGACACGCCGACGAGCGCCGCCGCGCCCACCAGCCCGCCCGCCACCGCACCCACCATCGTCCGACGACGCCACGTGGACCGCACGAGGGCCCCTCCTTCCCCTGGGCTCGCCGGCTCGGCCGCCCGTCGGGCGAGGACCCTAGGCGACGCCCGAGCGCAGGATCGGCGGGCCGCATCGATCGGTGGCATCCACCGACGGCTCCCGACGTCCGAGCTAGTTTCGTCACGTGACGAAACCACGGGAGCGTCCACGGTGCCGGTGGTGCGGGCGTCCGCTGCCCGACCCGGCGCGGACCGGACGGCCGCGGCGGTACTGCCGGGCCGGATGCCGCCAGCAGGCCCACCTGGCGCGCAAGCTGGCCGGCGCCCACGGCCTGGGCGATGCCGATGTCATCGTGGACCGGGAGCGGCTCGAGGAGCTCCAGGGCGCGCTGTACTGCCTCCAGGCGGCGATCGAAGACGTCGACGGCGACCTCGCCGACCGTCCATCGGCGCGCGAGGTCCGCTCGGCCTTGGACTGGCTGCTCGACAACGCCCGGCCGCTGGCCGAGATGTGGATCGAACCGAGGACCGGGGCGGAGCTCGATCGTGACTCGACATAACGTAGATTATCGGCGCCATGCCGCAGGGCCCCGACGCCCGGCCCCGCTGCTGCCGCGCCTGGTGGTCGTGGTCGACCCCTGGGCCCGGCTGGAGCCGTCGGAGCGTCAGCGCATCGGCACCGGCTGGGGCGCCGGAGGCCCGACGTAGCGGGCGCTCGGGCGGATGATGCGGTTGTCGGTCGCCTGCTCGAGGATGTTGGCGCACCACCCGATGACCCGGCTCACCGCGAAGGTCGGCGTGAACAGCTCGGGGGGCAGCCCGGCGGCCTCCATCACCACGCCGGCGTAGTACTCGACGTTCGCGTAGAGCTGACGACCGGGCTTGAGCTCGGCGAGCGTGTCGACGATCAGGCGCTCGACCGCGATCGCGAGCTCGGCCCGCTCACCGCCCAGGCCCTCGGCCACCGATCGCAGGAGCACCGACCGGGGGTCGTCGGTGCGGTAGACCGCGTGGCCGAAGCCCATGATCCGCTCCCCCTGCTCCACGAGCTGGCGGATGTGGGCGGGCGCCCGCTCCGCGGTGCCGATCTCGTCGAGCAGCGCGAGGGCCCGGCTCGGCGCCCCGCCGTGCAGCGGACCGGAGAGGGCGCCCAGCGCCCCGACGACCGCGGCGCCGACGTCGGCGCCGGTCGACGTGATGACCCTCGCGGTGAACGTCGAGGCGTTGAAGCCGTGGTCGACCGTCAACATCAGGTACTGCTCGACGGCTCGGGCCACGTCGGGGTCCGGCACCTCGCCGTTCACCATCCACAGGTAGTTGGCGGCGTGGGCCAGGTCCGAACGAGGGGCGACCGGCGCCAGGCCGAGCGACCGCCGGTGGAGAGCGGCCACCACGGTGGGCGTGACCGCCGCCAGGCGCAGCGCGTCGGCGCGCAGGGCGGGGCCGTCGAGGTCGTAGGACGGGGCGAAGCGCTCCGCGGCGGCCACCGCCGACAGCACGGTGCGGAGCCCGTCCAGCGGGCCGGTGCCGGGCGCTCGAACCGCGACCTCGTCGACCAGGCGGTCGAAGCCGACCGGCAGCGCTCGGCGCGCCGCGACCTGCTCGGTGAAGGCGGCGAGGCCATCGAGGTCGGGCAGGGCGCCGTCGAAGAGCAGGGCCCACACGTCCTCGAGCGAGCGCTGCTCGGCCAGCTCCACCGCCGAGTGCTCGCGGTAGTGGAAGAACCCCTCCTCCCCTCGCACGTCGCCCACCGACGTCTCGGTCACCACGACGCCCTTCAGGCCCCTCGGCACGTCGACGGCCGCCTCGCCGGGATGGCGGAGGCTGGCGATGCGCATCAGGTCGCGCAGCGACACGATCCCCACCAGCTCTCCCGCGTCCACCACCGGGATGTGGCGATACCCCCGCGCCGCGAGCCGGTCGAGCGCATCGTCGACCGACGCCGTCGACGCCACGACATCGGGGGTGGCGGTCATCCACTCCCCCACGGTCGCCTCCCGACCGTCGGCGCCGGCCGCAGAGGCCCGGACCAGGTCTCGCTCGGTGAGGATGCCGATCGGATCGGTCCGCCCGCTGCCCACCACGACCACCGAGCCGACGCCGGCGACCACCATGGCGTCGGAGGCGTCGGCAAGGGCGGCGCCGGGCCCGACGGTGACCACGGGGTGGCTCATCAGGTCGCCCACGCTGCGGGCGGCCACCACGGGACGGTGCGGCACCGCACCCACGGCGCCTTCGGTTGCGTTGTCGATGCTCATGACCCGAAGTTGACACAACTGCCCACATTGATCAATCTTGATGCTCGATCAACATCGGGAGGTGCCTTCGTGGATCGCAGGTTGACGACGGCCGAGGCCGCCGACCGGCTCGGCGTGAAGCCCGAGACGCTCTACGCCTACGTGAGCCGGGGTCTCATCGAGCGCCACCGCGACGCCGACGGATCCACCTTCGACGTCCGCGACGTCGAGCGGCTGGCCAGCAGCGGACGGCGATCGAAGCAGCTCCCCGCCCTCGTGTTCCCCTCCGCGCTCACGCTCATCGACGAAGGTCGGTGCTGGTACCGAGGGGTCGAGGTCGGCGAGGCCGCCGCCGAGCACCGCTTCGAGGAGGTTGCGGAGTGGCTCTGGCGCGGGCGCTGGCCCGATGAGGTGCGGTGGCCGATCGATGCCCGGACCCTCGACGAGGTGCTCGCCGCCCAGGTGGCCCTCGGCCCGCGAACCCTCCCGCTCGACCGCTTCCGCATCATCGCCGCGGTGGCGGCCGCCCTCGACTCGCACCGCCACGACACCTCCCCCGACGCGGTCACCTTCACCGCCCGTCGCCTCCTGCGCCTCCTCGCCCACGGCCTCCCGCGCGCCGACGGCCGCGAGGCGCGTCGGGCGGAGCCGGCCCGATCGATCGCCGAGGTGCTCTGGACGCGGCTCACCTCTCGCCCTCGCACACCCGAGCGCATCGCGGTCCTCGACGCCGCCCTCGTGCTCCTGGCCGACCACGAGCTGGCGAGCAGCACCCTGGCGGTCCGCATGGCGGCGATGGTGCGGGCCGATCCCTACGAGGTCGTGGGCACCGGTCTCCACGTGATCGGCGGCACCCGCCACGGCGGCGCCTCCCTCGAGATCGAGGCAGCGCTGCACGATGCCTCCCGGATCGGCATCGGCCGCGCCCTCGACGCTCGCCTCCGAGGCGGGGGGAGGCTGCACGGCTTCGGCCACCCCCTCTACCCCGAGGGCGACCCCCGAGCTCGCGTCCTGCTCGCCCGCCTCGACGACCTCGACGCCCCCGCCGAACGCCGCGCCGTGGTCGACGAGCTCTTCGACGCGGTGGCCCGCCGCGACGGCCAGGGGGTGCCCAACGTCGACGCCGCGCTCGCCGCGCTGTCGTTCCTCTGCGACATGGGCCCGGGCGCCGGCGAGGCGATCTTCGCCCTCGCCCGTACCGCCGGCTGGATCGCTCACGCCCTCGAGCAGTACGAGCGGCCGACGTTCGTACGGGGTCGCGTCGACTACGTCGGACCGATGCCGAGCTGACGAGGCACCCAGATCGGACGGGAACCGCGGCACGTGCCACCGAGTAGGTTGGCGACCCTATGTCTCGCAGGATCGACATCGAGCTCACCAGCGACCGCGGCGACGGTTCGTGGACGTGGCGCGCGGCCGGCGCCAAGCAGCCCAAGGGCGTGCTGCGGGCTGAGCTGCTGCCGGCCGGCGCCGTCGTGGGCCAAGAGCTGCGCGCCGACGTCGAGGTGTCGCTCGACGGGACCGAGGTCACCGCGGTCCTGCCCCCGAAGGAGAAGAACCGCGCCGAGGTCCAGACCCTCGAGCTGATCTCGCGCCCGGTCCGCGACGACGAGCTGGTCACCAGCAAGCTCGCCGGCAAGGGCGGGCGAGACCGCGGCGATCGGCGCGATCGAGGCGATCGCGGCCCTCGCCGCGAGGGCGATCGGGGCCCACGGCGAGACGGCGACCGCCGCGGTGGACGAGACGGCGACCGTCGCCCTCGCGCCGAAGGCGATCGCGGGCCGCGCCGAGACGGTGGTTCGGGACGGACCGAGCGGCCTCGGCGCGAGCGCCCCGCTCCCCCGTCGAAGCCCAAGCCGAAGCGCCTGCGCGCCGGGCGCACCCACCGCAAGGCGGCGGTGGAGGGCCTCTCCGCCGCCGAGCAGGTGATCGCCGAGCAACTGCTGATGGGTGGCATTCCGGCGGTGCGCCAGGCGGTCGACAAGCAGAACGAGCAGGCCCGCCTGGCCGGGGGGCGCGAGGTCGCCGCCGAGCCCCTGCTGGCCATCGCCGAGCGCCTCCTGCCCGACCTGCGCGCGGCCGAGTGGCGCGACAAGGCCGAGGCCGCCCTGCACGACCTCGACGAGCTCGACCTGCGCGACCTCCGGTCGGTGGTGGTGGCCGCCGAGAGCGGCGCCAAGGACGAGGAGGCTCGGGCGCTCGCCGACCAGCTCCGCACCGGCCTCGCCGCCCGGGTCGACAAGGAGCAGGCCTCCTGGATCGCCGAGCTGACCCAGACGCTCGCCGAGGGCCGCGTCGTGCGCGCCCTCCGACTGAGCAGCCGCCCGCCGAAGGCCGGAGCACCGCTGCCCGCCGACCTCGCGGCCAAGCTCACCGAGGCCGCCGCGGGCGCCCTCACCGCCGACACCCTCCCCGACCGGTGGGCCACGGTGCTCGACGCCCTGTCCTTCTCGCCGGTGCGCCTCAGCGTCGCCCCGGCGTCCAAGCCCGAGTCGCCCTCCGAGGAGCTCGTCGCGGTCGTGACTCGCATGGCCGACCGCGTGCCGAAGGTCGCCGAGGCCTTCGGCATCGAGCCATCGGCGGCCCCCGCCCGCAAGCGCAGCCGGGGCGGCCGAGGCGGGCGAGCCCGCACCGGCACCACCCCGCGTCCCCCACGACCGCCGGCCCCGAGCCCGGCCGACGGTGCCGCCCGGCCGGCGCCCGAGCCTGCGCCCGCCACGTCCGACCCCGGGGCGCCCGAGCCCGAGGCGTCCGAGCCCGGGGCGAACGTGTCCGAGCCGGAGGCGCCTGAGGCCCCGACGCCCGAGGCCGAGGCGCCCGAGGCCGCAGCACCGGAGACGCCTGCGACCGACGCGGAGACCCCATCGCCCGACGGCGAGCGCACGGCCCCGGAGCCCGAGGCGATCGCGGCGCCCTCTGCGTCGGACGGCGCCGAGCCATCTGACGACGCCTCGAGCTAGCCGGTGCCCTCGCGGGGCACCACGACCGACGCACGCGACGCCCGACCGCGGAACGCGCCCGTCGCCGGGTCCTCGTCCCAGCGGGCCCCGCACGCGCTGCACTCGCACGAGTCGAGGTGCACCGAACCCAGGTACAGCCGGGCGACATCGGTGCTCTCGCAGTACGGGCAGGTGGCGTGCGTGCGGCGCAGCGGCGACATCGCCCCGCACCCTAGCGGCGCCCCCGGACCCGAACCTGACTGATCGGTCAAGTGCGTTGTAGCGTCGCCGCCATGACCGTCGACTACGAACTGCGCGGCCACGTCGCCGTGATGACCATCAACCGACCCGATGCCCGCAACGCGGTGAACACCGCCGTCGCCCAGGGCCTCGAGGCCGCCATCGACCAGCTCGAGGCGGACGACGAGGCCTGGGTCGGGATCATCACCGGTGCGCAGACCGACAAGGGCTGGATCTTCTGCGCCGGCGCCGACCTCAAGCAGATGAGCACCGACCCGGCCGGCATGATGACCCCCAAGGGCGGCTTCGCCGGCTTCGTGCAGCGGGAGCGGTCCAAGCCGGTGATCGCCGCGGTGGACGGTCCGGCGCTCGCCGGGGGTACCGAGATCGTCCTGGCCTGCGACCTCGTCGTGGCCTCGGAGAAGGCCGTGTTCGGGATCCCCGAGGTGAAGCGCAACCTGGTGGCTGGCGCGGGCGGCCTCTTCCGCCTCCCCCGCAAGGTCCCTCGCAACATCGCCATGGAGCTGGCCCTCACCGGCCGCCTCGACTTCCCTGCGGAGCGGGCGCACCACTTCGGGCTGGTGAACTACCTGTGCCCCGAGGGTGGGGCGCTCGAGCGGGCGATCGAGCTCGCGGAGCAGATCACCGAGGCGGCACCCCTCGCCGTGCGCGAGAGCCGCAAGATCATGCTCGGCTCCACCGATCAGCCCGACGAGGTCGGCTGGAAGATGTCGGGCGACGGCATGATGGCCATGTTCGGCACCGAGGACTTCAACGAGGGCCTGATGGCCTTCATCGAGAAGCGCGCCCCCGAGTGGAAGGGCCGCTGAGCGACCCTCCCCTCGCCACCCTCAGGTGATGGTGGCGATCACCCCGTGGTCGTGGAGGAACTCGGCCAGGCCCGGGGCCAGCTGCAGGTCGACGACGTCCGCCAGGGGCACGAACCGTGCCTCGGCGGCGTCGTCGCCGGCCACCGGGTCGCCCGCCTCGAGGAGCGTCACCGCGTGGCCCAGCACCACCTGGTGGGGATCGTCCACCAGCTCGCACACCCCGAGGAGGGGCCCGCACACGCCCTCCACGCCCGCCTCCTCCGCCAGCTCCCGCACCACCGCCTCGGCGAGCGTCTCGCCGTCGTGCACCCGACCGCCCGGCAGCGCCCAGCTGCCCTGGGCCCGGCCACGGCCGCGGCGCACGAGCAGGAGGCGGTCGTCGTCGACGACGACGGCGCTGACGCAGAGCTCAGGCATCGCCATCGTCCCCGTCGAGGGCACGGTGCACGATGATCGCCCGGGCCTTGAGGCCGAACGTCTCGAAGAAGTTCTTGGTGGCGCGGTCGCCCGGGAGGGCCAGGGCATCGATCCCCCGGGCGCCCACCGACCGGGCGTGGTCCACCAGGAGGTCCATCATCGCCTCACCGATCCCGACGCCTCGTGCCTCGGGATCGACGTAGAGGTCCGACACGACCGCCAAGCGCGAGCCGTCGCCCAGGACCTCGATCGAGCTGATCCCGTACCCGACGACCGTGGCGTCGATGGTGCCGACCACCGCGCTCCCCCGCTCGGCCGGTGCCCCGAGCTGGTTCGAGAACGACCGCTCGACCGGATCGGGGCGCCCCAGCTGGGCCCGCCACACCGGACCGCCGCGCTGGGCCGCGAGCTCGTCGCGCGCCGCCTTCGCCAGCTGGGCGATGGCGGCGAGGTCGTCGGCCCGAGCTGCACGGGCGCCCTCCACCGCTACGCCTCGCGGAGCTGCGAGACCTTGCCGAGGATGGTCTTTCGGCCGCGGTGCGCCTGCTCGTAGGCCTCCACGGCGTCGAGCTCCTCGGGCGACAGGCCCGCGAGGCGCGGGATCACCTGGGACGCCGCCAGGCTGTCGTAGTCGGCGATGGGCAGCGACGCCGATCCGCCACTCGAGCGCACCGGTGCCGATGCCGCGGCCGGTGCGGTCGCCGGCGTCGGCGCCGGGTCGCTCGCGGGCGCCGGTTCGGCCACGGGACCGGACCCGGGCGTGGCGGGACCACCACCGAGCCCGAACTCGGTGAGGAGCGCCTCCGCCTGCTCTTGGACCCGAGCGACTCGCTTGGCCGCCTCCGCCTGGCCCGTGGTGACTGCGAACTGGCCGACGACCTTGGCCATGGTGACCTGCGCCCGTCCGCGCTCCACGAACGAGGGCAGGAGGCGGCGGGCCTCGAGGGCGAACCCGATCGGCGCGAAGACGGCGAGCTCGACCGCGTGGTCCAGGGGCTTCTTGTCGGTCACCGGACCATGTTGGTCCACCGACCGATGCTCAGACGAGTCCGAGCTGGCGCTTGACCGGGCAGTCGTCGCCATCGAGGCCGCCCGGGCAGTCGGTCCGCTTCGCCGAGAACTGGCTGCGCCGCACGAGCAGGAAGCACTCGTTGCAGGAGAACTCCTCGGCCGCGCGCGGGGCGACGCGGTCGCCGCCCTCGGTGCGGTCGTCGGTGAC
>JAGQSL010000418.1 GCA_020439525.1 Acidimicrobiales bacterium
AGCGCACCTCGCTCACGCCCGCCGACGTCGACGTGGCGGAGCTCTACGACGGCTTCTCGTTCCTCGCCATGGTCTGGCTGGAGGCTCTGGGGTTCTGCGGCCCCGGCGAGTCCGGGCCCTTCATCGACGGTGGCGGGCGGATCGCCCTCGACGGCGAGCTGCCGGTCAACACCCACGGTGGCCAGCTCTCGGCCGGCCGCCTGCACGGCTTCGGCTTCATCCACGAGGCCGTGCTCCAGCTGCGCGGCGAGGCCGGCGACCGCCAGGTGCCGGGCCGCTGCGAGGTGGCCGCCGTGGCCAACGGCGGCGGGCCCGTCGCCGGATCGATGCTGCTCGTTCGGGAGGACGGCCGATGACCCTTGTGATGCTGCTCGAGATGGTGGCGGGCGCCTTCGGGTTCCGCCTCGGGGTGGGGACCGAGGCACGCGGCCTGACCTACCAGGAGCTGCTCGACCGGTCCGCCCGGGGCGGGGCGCGGATCGCCGATCGAGGGGCGCAGGCGGTCGCCTACCTGGGGACCACCGACCTCGCGTTCCCGGTGGCCATCTTCGCCTCGGCGTGGGCGGGGGTGCCGTTCATCCCGTTGAACTACCGGCTCTCCGACGAACAGCTGGGGGCGCTGCTCGCCAAGCACCCGGGCCTGCTGGTCGTCACCGACGACGTCGAACGGGTGCGTTCCCTGGGCGTCGACGCCGTGGAGGTGCTCGACCTGGACGGGCTGCTCGAAGCCACGGCCGAGGGTCCGGCCGCCGACGAGCTCGAGCCGAGCACCACCGACGGCGACGACATCGCCGTGCTGCTCTACACGTCGGGCACGACCTCGGAGCCCAAGGCCGTGGTGCTGCGCCACCGCCACCTGGCCGCCTACGTGATCACCTCGATCGAGTTCGCCTCCGCCGAGGACGACGCCGTCGCCCTCGTGACCGTGCCGCCGTACCACATCGCCGGCGTGGCGAACACGATCACCAGCCTCTACTCGACCCGTCGGATCGTGTACCTGCCCCGGTTCACGCCGCAGGGCTGGCTCGACACCGTCCGATCGGAGTCGGTCACCCACGCCTTCCTGGTGCCCACCATGCTGGCCCGCGTGGTCGACGCCCTCGACGGCGCCCCGGCGGACTGCCCGACGATCCGGTCGCTGTCCTACGGCGGGGCGCGCATGCCGATCACCGTGCTCGAGAAGGCCCTCGACGCGTTCGGCGACGCCGGCTTCGTCAACGCCTACGGCCTCACCGAGACGTCGTCGACCCTCGCCGTGCTCACGCCCGACGACCATCGGGCGGCCATGGCGGGCGACGAAGCGGCCCGGCTGCGGCTGGGCTCGGCTGGGCGCATCATCCCGGGCGTGGAGGTCGAGATCCGCGACGGCGAGATCTGGTGCCGGGGCGAGCAGATCTCCGGCGAGTACCTCGGCAAGGGCGCCGTCACCGACGAGGACGGCTGGTTCCCCACCCGCGACCGCGGCTGGTTCGACGACGAGGGCTACCTGTTCATCGAGGGCCGGTCGGACGACACCATCATCCGAGGCGGCGAGAACATCGCCCCCGCCGAGATCGAGGACGTGCTCCTCGCCCACCCCGGCGTGGCCGACGCGGCGGTGGTCGGCGTGCCCGACGACGAGTGGGGCCAGCGGATCGAGGCCGCGGTCGTGCTGCGCCCCGACGCGGGGGACCTCGACGGCGACGCCCTGCGGGCCCACTGCCGCGAGCACCTCCGCTCCTCCAAGACGCCCGATCGCATCGTCGTGCGCGCCGAGCTGCCCCACACCGACACCGGCAAGCTCCTGCGGCGCGCCGTGCTCGCCGACCTGAGCACCTCGGCCTCGACGGGAGGACCGGCCTGATGGCCTTCGACCTCGACGACCTCGTCGCCTGCTTGACCCTCGCCGAGGGCGACGACGGCCTGGAGGGCGCCAACCTCGACATCGGCTACCACCGGGTGTTCGGCGGCCAGATCCTGGCCCAGGCCCTGCACGCCGCGGCGACGGCGACCCCCGACAAGTCGGTGAAGTCGATGCACGTCCTCTTCCCTCGCGAGGGCGACACCGCCAAGCCGATGCAGTACCGGGTGACGCCGCTGCAGGCCGGCCGCACCTTCGGCACCACCGAGGTGGTCGCCCACCAGGACGGCAAGGTGGTGTCGGCCGCACTGGTGTCGGTGCACGCCGACGAGGATGGCCTCGACCGCAACGACCCCCCACCGCCCGCCGGCCCACCCGAGGACGCCGTGCTCGCCGACCTCGGCATGGTGCCGTGGGAGACGCGGATGGTCGACGGGGTCGACATCGCCGATCGGAGCGCCGGACCCGCCGAGCTGCGCTGGTGGATGCGCACGCCGCCGGTCGGCGACGAGCGGGCCCTGCACCAGGCGCTGCTCGCCCACGCCACCGACCTCACCCTGATCGGCACCGCCCTGCGCCCCTTCGACGGCGTGAGCCAGGCCGACTCGACCGTCACCCTCCACACCGCGGTCACGTCGCACACGCTGTGGTTCCACCGACCGTTCCGGGTCGACGGGTGGCTGCTCGTCTCGCAGCAGGCACCGGTGGTGGCCCACGGGCGCTCCTACGGCCGCGGCGACGTGTTCGCCGGCGACCAGCTGGTGGCCTCGTTCGCCCAGGAGGCGATGATCCGCCCGATGCCGGCGTCGTGAGGGCGCACCGGTGACCCTCCAGCCCGGGGAGCGGGCCCGCCTCGTCGCCTCGCTGCCCACCGGTCCCCAGGAGCCGGTGGCCGGGACGCCGCCGCGACGCCCGGGGTCGGTGCGGCGCACGACCGCGATCGAGGAGCGCTGGGACGACTTCGGCGAGCCGCGACGGGTTCGCGCCAGCGGCCGCGACCTCGTGACCGACCTCGACGGCGAGGCCTCGGTCCCCGACGCCGCCTCGCTGACGCTGCTCACCGACGGCACCGGCAACGTCACCGAGCTCGTCGCCGAACCGCCCGAGCCCCAGCTGGCGGAGATGACCGGCGTCGGCGTCCGCTCCGGGTTCCGGGCCGCGGCCGTCGCGCTCGTGCCCGACCACCGCGCTCGCGGCAGCGTGCTCCACCAGCTCCTCGACGACGTGCCGCTCGCGGCGATCATCGCCACCTACGGGCTGACGCGCGAGCACCCCGAGTGGAACATCCCCCCGGAGGCCGCCGAGCGCCTGCGCGACCTGTGCGCCGGATGGGCCGATGGGGCCACCATGATCGGCACGCTCGACGCGACCGAGATCTTCCCGATCCCCGTCGGTCCTCCGGCGCCGTCGCTCGCGAGCGACGACGACCCGCTGGCCTGGCACGAGCTCCCGCCGATGGAACGAAGGACGGTGCGGCGGGTGCGACGCCTCGACCTGTGGCGGGCCTCCCCCGACGAGCTGGCGCTGGAGGTGTACTTCCGCGACAGCCACCTCGGCCCCGACGGCCCCGAGGACGTGCTCCACGAGTACACCGTGACCGCCGCCCTCGACCCCGCCGACCTGCGGTTCACCGCGGTCGACGCCGTCGCCCACACCCTGCCGTGGCCCGAGTGCCCCGGCGCCCTGGCGTCCGCGCAACGGGCCGTCGGGCGGACGGTCGACGAGCTGCCCGAGGTGGTGCGCCTCGACTTCACCGGCACCTCCACGTGCAGCCACCTGAACGATCTCCTGCGCTCCACCGTCGCCGTGCGGGCCATGGCCGAGGTGCTGCCGTGAACGACCTCGCCGGGAAGGTCGCGCTCGTCACCGGGGCGTCGCGTGGCGTCGGGGCGGCGGTCGCCGAGGCCCTGGCCGCCGAGGGAGCCGTCGTGGCGTGCGCGGCGCGAGCGACCGCTGAGGCGCCCCAGCGCACGCCGGGGACGATCGACGAGACCGTGGCCCGCATCTCCGAGGCCGGGGGTCGGGCCCTCGCCGTGCCCGCCGACCTGTCGGACCCCGACGACGTGCGGGCCATGGTCGAGACGACCGTCGGCGAGCTGGGGCGGCTCGACGTGCTGGTCAACAACGCGGCCGTCACCTTCGTCGGCGACCTCGACCTGCCGCGGAAGCGCCACGAGCTGGTGATGGCCATCAACCTGACCGCGCCGCTCGTGGCGTGCCAGGCCGCGGTCCCCCACCTCCGCGCCGTCGGGGGCGGGCGCATCCTGAACGTGTCGTCGGTGGCCGCGCTCCTCCCCGTGCCTGGCCTGATGGCGTACGGCATCTCGAAGATCGGCCTCGAGCACCTGACGGTCGACCTGGCCCGGCAGCTGCAGTCCGACGGCATCGCCGTGAACTGCTTCCGCATCGACATCCCGGTGGCCTCCGAGGGCTTCGTCGCCAACACGCCCGGGATGGACCGCTCCAGCTGGGAGCCGTGCGAGGTGGCCGCCGAGGGGATCGCCTGGATGCTGCGCCAGCCGATCGCCTACTCGGGCCGGCGCGAGTCCATGCTCGCCCTGCGCGAGCGCGAGGGGATCATGGCGACGCGCGCCGAGCACCCGATCGACCACGGCCCGCCGATCACCGAGCTCTTCGACGGCCTGGCCGCCGACACCGAGACCTTCTTCCGCGACCCGCACCACGGCGAGGCCGGCGGATGAGCGGGACCGACGCCGTCGACATGGCGGCCGCGATCGAGCGACACAAGGCGCTGCTCGTCGAGGGCGGCCACGTGCTCTCCGCGCTGAAGATGCGCGACGTCGAGGTCGAGGGCGCCGACCTGGCGGTCGAGCTCGACCTGCACGAGACCCTCGCCAACCCGACCGGCGGGCTGCAGGGCGGGCTGATCGCCACCTTCGCCGACATCGTGGGCGGGCGCATGGCGATGGAGGGGCTCGACGCCCAGAGCATCGTGTTCACCTCCGACCTGACGGTCCACTACCTGGCGCCGGTGCGGACCTCGCCCGCCCTCGGCGTCGGCCACGTCCTGCGCCGCGGCCGCCGCGCCGTGGTCACGAGGGTCGACATCTACGACGGCCACGACGGTCCGCTCGCCGCCGCCTGCCAGCTCGCCTTCACGGTGGTCCGCCCCACCCCCTGACCGGGCGGCGAGGTCGGCCCGCCGGTCAGTCGCTGCTCGGGAGGGGCTTGGCGCCCTTGACCAGCAAGGGCTGATCGCCCACCGTCAGGGCGCCGTCGCCGCCCTGGGTGCAGAGCAGCTCGAGGCCGAGCTCGGCGTCCTCGTAGCGCTTGCCGAGCAGGGTGGCATCGCCCTCGCCCGTGATCGGGAGCCGGTCGCCGCCGGTGCCGAGCTCGCGCATCGGCTCGCCACCGCAGCGCACGTCCACGTCGGCGACGTCCTTGGGCGCCTTGACCACCACGACCTGGGTGTCGCAGGTGGCGGACTCGAGGCGCAGGCCGGGCTTCAGCTCCATGGGGTTCCCTTCGGGATGGTGGGGTCAGGCGGCCACCGGGACCGACGAGGGCCCGGCGACGTTGCTCATGTGGACGTAGCGGATGGCGTCGAGGTCGACGGCGAGGTCGGGCCAGCGACGGTAGAGCTCGCGGAAGGCGGTGGCCCCCTCGAGCCGGGCCAGGTGCGACCCGATGCAGTAGTGGATGCCGTGCCCGAAGGCGATCCCCATCGACGCCGTGCGACCGGGGGCGAACCGGCCGATGTCGAAGCGGTCGGGCTCGTCGTAGGCCCGCGGGTCGCGGTTGGCGGCGCCGGTGACGATCAGCATCGGGCTGCCCGCCGGCACGGTCACGCCGTGGCGCGCCCAGTCGGCTCGGCAGTAGCGGCCCTGGTACTGCGACGGGGCCCGCCACCGCAGCACCTCGTCGACGGCCGGGCCCACGAGCGACGGATCGGCCTGGAGCCGAGCCAGCTCGTCGGGGTGCTCGGCGAAGGTCATGACCCCGTTGCCGACGAGCTTGGTGACGGTCTCGGCCCCGGCCGCGGCGAGCAGGCCCACGAACCGAGAGACCGCGACGTCGTCGAGGCGCTCGAGCGTGCCATCGTCGTGCACCATCTCGGCGGCGATGAGGTGGTCGATCATGTGGTCCTGGGGGTGGGCCCGACGGTCGGCCACCAGATCCTGGAGGTACCCGAAGAGCAGGATGGTCGCCTCGATGCCGGCGTCGGGCGGGAACGGGTTGCCCACCTCGCGCTCGAGCATCTTGTCGGTCCAGTGCCGCACCTGCTGGCGGTCGGCGGTGGGGATCCCGAGGATCTCCGAGATGACCTCGACGGGGAAGGGACCGGAGAAGTCGCCCACCACGTCGAAGGATCCGGCGCCGTCGAGGGCGTCAAGGAACCCGCCGACCACCCGCTCCACCACCGGCTCCCACGCGGCGATGCGGCGGGGTGTGAAGGCCCGGTTGACCAGCTTGCGGAGCCGCTCGTGGTCGGGCGGATCGGTCATGATCATCGAGCCGACGGCCTCGACGGCCTGGCCGAACTCGACGCTGCGCAGCTGGTCGAGCGTGACCCCCATGGTCGACGTGAAGGTGCGGTGGTCGCGGTGGACCTCGACGCAGTCCTCGTACCGGGACACGGCGTAGAAGCCGAGCTCGGCGTGGTGGAAGACCGGGGCGTCGTCGCGCATCCACCGGTACGTCTCCCACGGGTCCTCGAAGAACGTCTCCGAGTACGGGTCGAAGGTCGTCATCCGAAGCGCTCCTCGAGGATGGCGGCCAGGCGTCGCCGGTCCACCTTGCCCGAATCCAGCCACGGAAGCTCGGTCTGGCTGGCGAACACGGCGACGTGGCGCGGCACCATGTAGTTGGCGATCTGCTCCTTCACCCGAGCACGCGCCTCGTCGGCATCGAGCGAGGCCCCGGCCGCCAGCGCCACGGCCGCCACCACGTCCTGGCCGCGGTCGGGGTGGTCGACGCCCGTCACGAACGCGAGCGTCACCTCGGGCAGCTCCTCGAGCGCGATCTCCACCTCGCGGGGCGTGATGTTCATCCCCGACGACTTGATGAGGTCGCCCATCCGACCGGTGAAGTAGAAGTGGCCCTCCTCGTCGAAGCGGCCGGCGTCGCCCGTGCGGTACCAGCCGTCGGCGGTGAACACCTCGCTGCGCTCACGCTTGTTGAGCCCGACCATGACGGAGTAGCCCCGCAGCCACAGCTCGCCGGTCTCGCCGACCGGGAGGTCCTCCAGGGTGAAGGGGTCCACGACCTTGTGCTCGACGCCGGGCACCGACATCCCGAAGCTGCCCTCGGTCTCGGGGGTCAGCGGCACCTTCGGGTAGAAGGTGTGGGGCCCGAGCGTCTCGGTCATGCCGAGCGAGTTGGCCTTCGGCACGTCGGCGTCCACCTGCTGGTCCTGCGGGAGCAGGGCGGTCACGTTGCCGGCGCGGATCGAGCTCAGGTCTCGGTCCGCGAAGCTCGGGTGGTCGACCAGCGCCTTGGCCATGTGGGGCCAGCCCAGCACCTGGGTGACCCGCTCGCGCTCGATCAGGTCGAGGGTGGCCCCCGGCTCGAAGCGCTCCTCGAACACCAGGGCGGCGCCGGCGTGCATCGCCGCCATCAGCGTGAAGCTGAAGCCGCCGACCCAGAACATCGGCATCGGCGTGTAGAGACGGTCGTCGCTCTGGATGTCGCGCATCGGCCAGAGGTTGTGGGCGTGGCGGACCACGGCGCCGTGGGTGTGGAAGGCGCCCTTCGGGTCGGCCGTCGACCCCGACGAGTAGACGATGACCATCGGGTCGGCCGGATGCACCTCGGCCTCGACCGCCTCGAGCAGGTCGTCGCCGATGGCGTCGCCCCGCGTCGCGAGGTCGCCGAGGGCCCCGCACCACGGCCGGGGCTCGACCCCCCACGTCCACACCGAGCGCAGGTAGGGGTGCGACGGGAGGAGGATGCGCTCGTGGGGTTGCGCGTCGATGCCGGGCATCGCCTCGGCGAGGCGGTCGAGCTCGTCGACGCCGAGCAGCTCGCCCACGGTGAGCAGCGTGGCGAGGTCGGCGTGGCGGATCACCCGGCGCAGCTCCGGCGCCTTGTTGTACGTGTTGAGCATCGCCACCACGGCGCCGACGCGCGTGGCCGCCAGCCACGCCACCACCCAGTCCGGGCTGTTGGGGGCGAGGAGGCCGATCCGCGTGCCCTTGCCGGCACCCGACGCGAGCAGGGCCTTGGCCAGCCGCGCCGATCGATCGTCGGCCTCGCGGTAGGTCAGCCGCTCGTCGCCGAGGATGATGAAGTCGCGCTCGCCCCACCGCCGGGCGCACTCGCGCACGAGCGTGCCGCTCGTGGGCGCGAAGGGCGGGAAGTGCGGCTGGCGCTCCACGGACGTTGCCCTCGGCGGTGCGATGCGACGGCTACGCCGCGTCCATGAGACGGCCCAGGTTGCCGCCCATCACCTTGGCCTTGTCCTCCTCGGCCAGCCCGTCGAGCTCGTCGACGAAGCTGATCGGGTCGGCCATCCCCTCGGGGTGCGGGTAGTCCGAGCCGAACACCACGTTGTCGACGCCGATCACGTCGATCAGCCCGGTGGTGTCCTCCTCGTGGAACGGGTGGACGTAGATGTTGCGCTTGAGCACCATGACCGGGTCCTCGTCGAACACGTGCGGGTTGAACTCGTAGGCGTGGCGCATGTCGTCGATGAGCGGGCGCACCCAGCCCGAGCCGTTCTCGACCGGCATGATCTTGAGCTTCGGGAACCGCGAGCAGAGGCCGTGGCCGATGGCCGAGGCGACCGTGTCGGTGATCTCGCGGTGTTGCCCGCCGATGATCGCCGCGAAGCCCGACGGCGATCGGAACGGGAAGAACTCGCCATCGCGGATGCCCTCCCACTCGTTGAGGTAGCGGGTGTAGCCGGAGTCCGAGGCGTGCATGCCGACGATCAGGCCGGCCTCCTCGACCCGCCTCCAGAAGGGGTCGAACTCGGGCAGGGCGAAGGAACGGGGGCCACGCCAGCCCGGCACCGGCGCCGGGCGGATGAGGATGACCTTGGCGCCGTGCTCGAGCACCCAGTCCAGTTCGGCCTGGGCCTTCTCGAGCACCGGGAGGGTGATGACGGGCGTGGCGAAGATCCGGTCCTGGTAGTTGAAGGTCCACTGCTCGTGCATCCATCGGTTGAGGGCGTGGATGATGGCGTGGATGGCGTCAGGGTCGTCGCGCAGGCGCTCCTCCACCAGGCTGGCGAGGGTGGGCCACATGATCGCCCGGTCGATGCCCTGCTCGTCCATGAGGGCCAGGCGGGGCTCGGGCGAGCGCATCGCCGGCGTGGCGTCGATGCCCCGCCCCATGATCTCCCGTCGGCTCTTCCCCTCGGGGTTGCCGATCTTGTAGTACTCCTCCTGGGCACCGGGGCGGGCGACGCGGTCGAAGGTGGGGTTCGGGATGTAGTCGCTGATCTTCCCGGCGACGGCGATCTTCGTGCGCCCGTCGACCTCGACGTACTGGATGATCCCGGCGTACTCGGACGGCAGGTGGCGGGTGAGCGCGTCGCGCGTCTCGTACATGTGGTTGTCGGCGTCGAACACCGG